>CAYSZK010000016.1:4980-51673 GCA_964435495.1 uncultured Verrucomicrobiales bacterium | reverse complement strand
CATCGCCGCCGTGGACGAGCATTGCTACCGGACCCGGCTCGATTATCTGCCGCCAACCCGCCACATCCCCACGCTGACCATCGCGGATACGATCTCCACCTATCTGCGCCCCGCCATCGAGAAGGCTGCGAAGCGGGGCAAGCCGTATTTCCTCACCGAATACGGCGCCTTTTATTACGGGGGCATCACCGGCGACCCAACAGGCCCGGCGCGCCACGATGCGGCGATCAACGAAGTGGAGTTCGTGATCCGCAGCCTCGCGGCAGGCGTCGCGGGCGCGATGAAATGGAGTTTCCTCAACGCGGGCCAATGCGACGGGCTCTGGCAGTACATCGAGACGGCGGACCGTTCCTACGCGCCGGTGCCCAATGTCTATTTTGCGCACGCGGTGCTGACCCGGTTCACGCCGCGCGGCGCCTCGATCCATCCGGTGGCCTTTCGTGGAAAGAACACCCGATATCTGCACGGCGTGTTCCTCCGGCATGGGGAAGAGGCGACGCTGCTGGTGGTCAACGACCATCCCGCGGAGCAGGCCGATCTGCATCTCGGGCCGGACTGTTTCCCCGCCGGAAAACCGCTGGTGGCACGGACGACCGATGCGACAAGGAAATTCGCCGCATGTCCCGTGGACGAAATCGCGGGTGGTGTGACGGTATTATTGAATCCGATGAGCGTGACCGCCATCACGACGTTTGCTCTCGGGGACGAGGAAGATGGTATGCTCTGATGGATGGCATCGAGTTCTCAACAACGCAGGAAGCCGAACCAACGAAAGGAACAACGTATGAAACAGCCCCGAATGATGAAAGCAACCCACCCAATTTGCTTGGTTGGAGTTTTGCTGGCAACGAGTTTGACGCTCAACATCGCGAGGGCGGAGGACGCGACGCTGGAATTTGCCGGGATCAAATTGACGGATGTGCGGCGGGCCGAGGTGGCCGAAGTCGAAGGGCAGACGGTGCTGCGGTTGCCGGTGGGTGGCGACCTGAAGCAGCACGCGTGGGCCAGGTTGTCCGGAGTATCGTTCACGGCGGGCGCGATCACGTTTCAGATGCGTGACGAGAAACCGGGCAAAGGTTCTACCCATGCCGGCATCGCCCTATCGGTGGACAACGACCAGACCTTTGACGTGATCTATTTTACGCCGCAGTTTTCGCCGTCGCAGCGGAAGCCCGAGATGGCGAAGCAATACGGCAACGCCGTTAAGATTGTTCCGGCTGAAAGCGGTCAGGTCAACTGGCGAAAATACCTGAAAGAGGAGTATATGGCCGATGCCGAAATTGATGGCAATTGTTGGACGGACTACCGGATGGACCTGAAGAACAACGAAGCCAAGGTGTTCGTCGGACCCGGCGCGACGCCCGTGGCCACGTTCAAGGTCCGTGACAATGGCGGAGCGCACGGTGTGGCCATCTGGGCATATACCACACCCAAGACGGTGCTCATCCGCAACCTGAGGATCGATCAATCGGCCAAGTGAGATGACCTCGTCACCCACCGCCACTTATCCGGACCTGAACGGCAAAACCGCCATCGTCACCGGCGCCAGCCGCGGCATCGGGTGCGATATCGCGCGGGTGCTGGCGGCTCAAGGCATGCGACTGGCCCTATCCGCGAGATCGGCGGCGAAGGGGGAGGCTCTTGCGGCGGAACTGCGCGCAACAGGCGCGGAGTGCGCGTGGGTCACGTCCGACTGCAGCTCGAAAGAGGGCGCGCGGGCGGTGCTCGACGAGACCTTGCGGCGTTTCGGTTGCCCCTCGGTGCTGGTGAATAACGCTGCCATCCTCGGTTCGAAGGCGTTTCCCGAATTGGACGAGGCAGCCTACGCCCTCTCCTTCGAAAAGAACGTCCGGCTGGTTTATGAGATCAGCTTTCTTGTCGCCCGCGAGATGCGGCGGGCGAAAAGCGGCGTGATCGTAAATATCTCGTCGGTCGGCGGCCTGCGCGCCCACCGGCGCAATGCGGGCTACGATGCCGCCAAGGGCGCCGTCGATTCCCTGACACGGGCGATGGCGCTCGACTTGGCGCCGGACCGCATCCGGGTGAACGGGCTGGGCGTCGGGGCGATCCGCACATGGCGGCACGATGCTCCCGAGATTGCGGCCACCCTGCCCGAACGCGCGGCCGGCATCCCCCTCGGACGCCTCGGTGCCGGGGAAGAAGTCGCCAACGCGGTGGCGTTTCTCGCCTCGGAAGCCTCCTCCTATATCACCGGCGCGATTCTCTACATCGACGGCGGGCTGACCGCGCAACTGACGCCCCCGAATCTCTGGATTTGAAAAGTTTATGAAAATCGCGAACATCCAGATCTTTCACGCGCAACCGCAGGGGCCCAACGCCCGGCTCACCCTCGTGAAGGTACAGACCGACCAGCCCGGCCTGCACGGCTGGGGCTGCGCGACGTTCACCCAGCGCCACCATGCCGTGGAGGCCGCCGTTGTCCATCATCTGCGGCCGCTCCTGCTCGGGCGGGACCCCGCGGAAATCTCCGATCTTTGGGAGTTGATGCGCGTCTCCGGCTACTGGCGCAACGGCCCTGTCCTCGGGTCGGCACTCGGCGGGATCGACATGGCGCTCTGGGATATCAAGGGCAAAGTGGCCGGCTTGCCGCTCTACCAGCTCTGGGGCGGGCGCTGCCGCCATTACGTTACTCCTTACGTCCACGCCACCGCGCCCGCGAAAGAGGCGTTGTTGGAAAAGATCGAGGCTTTGCGCACCCAGGGCCTGACCCATTTCCGGTGCCAGATCGGCGCCATGGTGCTTACGGAAAAATCGCGCGCAACACCCTGTCCTGGCGGGATGACGGGGCATTACTACGATCCGCGCGCCCTGCTGCGCGAAGTCCCGGCCATGCTCGCCTTCCTGCGCGCTCGTCTCCCGCCCGAAGCGGAATTGCTCTACGACGTTCATGAGCGGCTGGCGCCCGCCGACGCTGCGCGGATCTTGAAATCGGTCGAACCTTTCCGGCTCTTCTTCCTCGAAGACCCGCTCGCGCCAGAGGATCTCGGATGGCTTCCCCGCCTGCGCGAGGCCGGGGCCACCCCGATTGCCATCGGCGAATTGTTCAATCATCCACTCGAACTCATGCCCATCATCTCACGACGCGAGATCGATTTTGTTCGCTGCCACATCGCGCAGATTGGCGGTCTCACCCCCGCGCTCAAACTCGCCCATGCCTGCGAGCCGTTCGGCGTCCGTACGGCGTGGCATTGCCCTGCTGATGTTTCGCCCTTGTGCGCCGCCGCCTACCTGCACCTCGACATGGCCGTCCCAAACTTCGGCATCCAGGAATGGGCGCACCGTGTCGAAGCCGAATACGAACTCTTCCCCGGCTGCCCGCGACTCGAGGACGCCTCGCTCCGGGCATCCGACGCGCCGGGCCTCGGCGTCGAGGTCAACGAATCCTTGCTGCCGAAATTCCCCCCGTCCGAACACGACCTGGATTGGACCGAGGCCCGCTGGCCCGACGGAACCCTGGCACGCCCATGAACATCCTCTACTTCATCACCCACGACACGGGGCGCTTTCTCGGTTGTTGTGGCCGCCCCATTCCGTTCTCGCCGAACCTCGACCGTTTCGCGGCGGAGGGCGTGCGCTTTGCCAATGCGCACTGTTCGGCGCCGTGCTGCGGGCCTTCGCGCAATTGCGCCATGACCGGCAAGTACAGCCACGTCACCGGCACGCTGGGCCTCGGCGGGATGGGCTGGTTGTTGCCCGACGAAGAACAGACGGTGGTGGATTACATGAACACGGCGGGCTACGAGACGTTCCACGCTGGTTTCTGCCACGAGCGGCTCTACGGCGAGATGCGCTACCAGATCGACGGGAAACCCGGCGACGAGAAGTTGTGGAAATGCGATGCCCGGCTGGTCGTGGATCACGCGATCGAATACCTGAACCAGCGCGATGGGTCGAAACCGTTCTACATGAACCTGGCCACGCACGAGACGCATGCGAGCAACCTCGGCGGCAACATGGCGGAACGCCACGGCGGCCCGGTGCCTCTCGACCGCGCTTGGGTACCGCCCACCGAGCCCGACCTGCCGGAAACCCGCGAACGCTGGGCGCATTTCGGCGCATCGCTGCAATATGTGGACCTGCATTTTGGGCGCCTGATGCGGGCGCTGGATGAGCTTGGCCTGCGCGACGACACGCTGGTTGTTTACACGACCGATCACGGCACAGGCTGCCAGCGCGGCAAGATGCACATCTACGAACCCGGCACGGAAATCGCCCTGCTGGTCCGTCCACCCAGCGGGATGAAGACCGGTTATGTGGCGGAGCACTTGATCCCCAATATCGATTTCATGCCAACCTGGCTCGAGGCGGCGGGCGTTCCCGTGCCCGGCGGCATCAATGGGCGCTCGTTCTGGCCCCTGTTGAAAGGCGGGGATTACACCCCGAACGAATGCATCTTCACCGAGCGCAACTTCCACGGGCATTATCGCTCGCGCTACGAAAAGACGTTCGTGGACAAATACGATCCCCAGCGGTCCGTGCATACCCGCGACTTTCACTATGTCCGGCACATGCGGCCGCTTGCCGTGCCGCGGCCATGGTATCGGTGCGAGATCGGCGGCTACGAGAAGATCGAGGGGCGACTGGGCGAATTCCTGCCGGTGGAAGACCAGGCGCGTCCGTCCGCCGAATTGTACGATCTGCGGCACGATCCCTGGGAACAACACAACGTGGCGGGACAAGGCGCCAATGCGGAGATCGAGAACGATTTGTCGGCCCGGTTGGACCGGTGGATGCGGGACACCAACGATCCGGCCTTGAGCCCGGAGATGCCCCGGCCGCTCCAGGACCCGCCTGTCTGGCCCAAGCGCGGCCAGTTCGTGGGGGTGGAACGTGTGTGACAGGCCGCTCCATCGTCGGGGGCGTGGCGGGCGGACAAGCCGGGCTCTCCGGGGTTTGCTCGCGGTTCTTGTTTCGGCGGGGACGCTTTCCGGGGAACCGTCGAACCTCGTTTCCCAAACAAGGGAGCGCCGGAACGCCGCCGCCATCCACGCCGCGGCGGATGGGAGCGACGCCCTGGATGGCCGGACGCCAGACCGCGCGGTTCGCACGCTCGCGCGGGCCATGGCGTTGGCGGGCCCACAGGGCGCGGTCCTGCTCCGGCGCGGGGACACCTGGCGCGAGACGCTGGAACCCGTTTGCGACTTCTTGACGATTGAAAGCTACGGCGCCGGCGATCTGCCGGCCATCAGCGGCGCCGATCCTGTGGCGGCCCTTTTGACGCATTCAGGGGGACAGGCCGGGGTTTGGTCGGCGCCCCTGGCGACGAACCCGCCCCAGGTTTTCATTGACGGCCAGCGCGGGCAGCGAATGGCCGCCGCGGAGGAGATCAGCGCCCCCGGGCAATGGCACTGGAACGCGACCAGCGGCACGTTGACCGTTCATGGCACCGGCGACGCACCGCCTCGGATTGAAGCCTCGGCCCGCGATGTCTGCGTCGCGCTCGAAGGCCGCACCGGGATGACGCTCCGGAATGTGCGCATCGAACGCGGCGGCCGGGACGGCATTCTCGCGCGGACGCTGGACAAGAGCACAATCGAAGAATGCGAGATCGCCGGCCGTTACATTGCCGGAATCCAACTCGGCGGAAAAGAATTGCGGACCGAGATTCTCATCCGGCGCAACAAGATCAACGACTGCGGCGGCGTCGGCATCGGCTTTGGCGGGCGCCTTGACAAATGGGTCATCGAGGAGAATCACGTTTCCGCCTGCGGGGTTCTGACACAACATGTGGTTGGTTTTGGCGACGGAAGGGAACGCAGCCTCGAATGGACGGCCGGCATCAAAATCTGGGGCTGGGGCGCGGACGGGTGGGCCGGCCACTACGTCATCCGCAACAATACCGTGGCGGGTTGCAAACCGGCGGCCTGGGCGCCGAAACCCGCGCAGACCCATGGCCACGGCATCTGGGCGGACGAGGTCCTGAAGCCCACCGCCCGGCCCAAGATTCACGGCAACACCGTTTCGGATTGTTTCGCGAACGGGATTTATCTCGAAAAGACCGACGACCACGACGTGTTCGACAACCTGGTGGTGGATTGCGGGCAGATTCGCTACACCGCCGCCATCCAGGCCCAATCCAATCCGTTCGGTTACGACGTGAAGCTGGACCGGCCCGACCCCAAAGCGCCGCGGCGGGTTTCCGGCAACCGGATTTTTGCCAACACCGCCGTGGGCGGATGGTGGTCGTTTTCGGTCAGCGCGAGTTCGCCGGACTGCTCGATTTCGGACACCGAGGTCCGTGACAACATTTTCGTGCGGCGCAACGGACGCCCCGGCTGGATTTATCTTCATGGCGGCGGGGCCAACGACGGCGTGCATGGGCGCGGAAACCGCTACATCCGGAACACCTTCGGCGCGGAAGGGCAGGCGGCAAGCTGGGTCTGGGGCAAGTCGGTTTTCCGCGACTACCCATCCCTCGAAGAGGCGAGCGAAGGCGCCATCTCCCAGTCCGTGCCGGGCGCCCCGAAATTCCGCGATGAAACGGCGGGGGATTTCACATGGCTGGCGGGTTCACCGGGAACCGGCCCGGCTCCGGACAGATTTACTCTTGGAAAGAGATTTCAATAGGAACAAGCCGGACCCCCTCAAAACCCGCAATGGAAAACGCACAACAACCGGCCTTTGCGCCCCCGAAGAACGGGTTCCGATTCATTGGTTCCCTTCCGCCAAAATCCATGATGGTCCTATTGGCCGTCTCCATTGCTACGATTTTGCTCTCGCCGCTCACCGTCTCAGCCGAACCGGAAAACCATGATGCCCGCATCAACGAGGTCATGACCGATTCGTGGGCGTTCAGCCATAAGGAGAACCAGTTCGGCCCGGAGGCCCTGCTCGATCTGCGCCACATGAACGAGAAGATCGCCGGCGAAAAGGGATGGGTCGGCAAAACCCCGGACGGCAACGGGTTCACGCTGGGCGATGGCACGCCCGTCAAGTTCTGGGGCTCCACCTGGTATGCCCGACGCTGGGAGGACCAGCCCGAGGTGTTCGATTTCGAGGCCTATCGACGCCATGCCCGCTGGCTGGCCAAGCTGGGGGTGAACATGTCCCTGCACTTTATGAACTGCGCGTCCAAGGAGCCGGGCGCCAAACCCGAGGAGGTTGACGAGGCCGAATTCACCAAGACCTGGCGGATCGCGGCCGCCTGCCGGGAGAATGGGATTTACACCGTGCTCAATCCCTTTTCGACCATCGGCACATTTAACGGCGTCGATCTTTCCCAATGGGGCATCGCCGGGTATTCGGGCAAAGGGGAGTTGAACACAAAGGGATCCAAACCGTTTGGTGTGCTGTTCTTCAACGGCATCATCACCGATGCCTTCAAGCGCTACACCCGCAAACTGCTGACCGAGCCGAATCCGCATACCGGCATAGCCGTCAAAGACGATCCCTCGGTTATGGGACTCCTGCTGCAAGGCGAAGATGGGCTGTTCTTCTTTACCGTCAACCAAATCGCTGAGCCGCAGATGAAAGAGCTCGAACGCATCTATAACGCGTGGCTCAAGGACCGCTACGGCGATGGCGTGCCATGGAAAGCGGCCACCATCAAGGGCGACGAACCGGAGCGCGGCCATTACGCGCTCGACTCGATCCACGCCTTGCGGAACGAAACCCTGCCCGCCGACGGCGACAAGGCCAGGCGCCACGCCGACCAGACCCGTTTTTACGCCGAAGTCATGCGCAACTGGAACGAGGCCATGACCCGCTTCGTGAAAGACGAACTCGGATTCAAGGGGTTGATCCTCCCCTCGAATTGGCGCACGGCCAATAACGCGACCCTGGTGGATGCCGAGCGCTGGAGCTACCTGCCCGGCGATGTCATGCCCCGGACCGAATTCGTCCACCCGATCCACTATCCCAAGATCAAAACTTTTTCGTATATGTTCAGCGAGGGCGATTTCTTCATGAGCCGGACGATGCTCCAAAAGCAATACTGGGCGCCGCCCCATGCCGGGCTCTGCGGTCTTCCCTTCGCTTTCAAACACGTCAAAGGCTACCCCAGCCTGCTGACGGCCATGAGCTGGTTTCAGCCGAGCCGCTTCCGCGCGGAAGGGCCGTGGATCATCGCCGCCTACGGCGCGTTGACGGGGCTGGACGCCATGAACTGGGAATGCAGCGGCATGTCGGTCGAGTATGAAAACTCGATTGGGATCAAGTGCCGCATCAGCATCCATGGCGAGCAGCCGGTCGTGCCCATCGGTTACCCCGCCGCGGCAATTTTGTTCCGCAAAGGGTATGTGAAGGAAGCCGCGCCGGTCTTGGAAGAGAAGCGGTCGCTGGACGAGGTATTCGCGCGGAAACGCGCCGCCGCCGTGGAGCCCTATTACACGGCGCATGGCGAAGGCGAATCTAACTACATACCGTTCTGGAAGGGACCGACCTACACTGAATATGCCGAGAGTGAGTCCTCCGTCACAGGGGGCGAGCATCCCGAGCCGCCCGATGGCATCATCCGAAGCGCGACCGGCGAGCTGATGGTGGACATCCTCAACGGCCTGTCGAGGATGGATGCGCCCAAGGCGCAGGGCGCGGTCGGATTCCTCGGCAAAGCGGGCCGGATCGCATTGTCCGACATCACATTGGAATCGAAAAACGAATTCATCTCGGTGCTGGTCGTGCCGATGGATGACAAGCCGCTGGCCCAATCGGAGCAGGTATTGCTCCAGACCGTGACCGAGGCTTGGTTGACCGGGTTCGCGGTCGAAGCGGCCACGCCGCCCCGGAATTCCGATATCCGCGGCGCGCGCATCACCGCCACCGGCGAACCGCCCTGGCGCTTCGCTTCGACGAAACTGAAAATCACCATCGACAACCCTGGCATCGCGCGGGCGCGGCTGCTCGACTCCACGGGATGCGCGGCGCGGGATGTCGAACTGCAACGGGACGGCGACCGGGTAACCGTCGAATTACCGCCTGATGCGATTCATGTCATTCTTGAAAGTCATCCAACCGGGAAGACCAGATGAACAGCATTTCCCGCATGATTGTCCCCTTCCTAAGTCTGGCCGGATCGTTGCGGTTGGCAGGCGCGGTTGGCGCCGACGCCCTTGTGGCCGGCAACCTCCGCGTCGATCCACCCACGCTCCACTGTCTCGGTTTCGTCTGGGACTTCGAAAAGGACGCCAAGCGGCGCTTTCCGGAGATGGCCGTCGCGCGCATCGGGAATGTGGAGAAGCCCGTTGCCGCCCTGCCCGCCCCAGCACAACAACAGACCGGAAAGAAACCATGAACAAAGCCGCCATCCTCGCCTGCGCCCTGGCCGCCACGCCCGTCGCCGCGCCGGCGGCGCCCGACCACAATCTCCTGTCCGATCCCGGCTTTGAGTCTGCCGAAGATTCCCCCTGGATTTATAATAATTGGTGGGCCGGCGGCCAGGGAGAGACGAACGAAGTGGAATTTGTTCGAGACAGCAGTTGCGCCCGCACCGGATCGGTTTCGCTCCGCATGGGGTTGAAGACCAAGCGCGGAGGCAATTTGCAGTTGACGTATGCCTTGTCGCAAATGCTGAAGGGCGGCGAGGCCGTGCAACTTCGGTTTTCGGTTCGCGGCGCGAGCAACAGCAACCCGCTGAGCCTGCTCCTGGACAAGAACGCCCCACCATGGACCGAGTATTACCGCGCGGCCATCCCTTTGGGCGAGGAGTGGCGCGAACATGTTTTCAACCTGACACTCCCCCAAAACATCAGCACAAAAGATCTTCGGCTGATGTTTCTGCTCGAAGAAGAAAACACCTTTTGGATTGACGACGTATCGCTCACCCGCTTGCCGCCACAAGAGGGAGGGGCGCCCCTCCCGGGCAACAGAGTCGCGCACCCCTCTTTTGAAACAGGATGCAACCGATGGTTTGCAAGCTTTCAAGAGGCGGGCCACACGCCCGGCATCCCTCATGCCGTCGAACAAAACATCGATGCCACACTTGAATCGGTCTCCGCGGGCAACGCGCCCGCCGGCCGGAACGTGCTGCGCTTCACTTTCAAGCGCGGTTCCGCCGTGCATTTGACCTCTTCTCTGTTCACGTTGCGGTATGGCTGGCCGGTGGACATCTCCTTTTCCGCCCGCTGTGCCGGAGGAAAAGGCAGGCTGCGCGCGGCCCTTGAGCATGGCGAGTTTCCCAATATCATCAGCCTGAGCGAGGAGTTTGCCGGGATCACCGCGGAATGGAAACAGTTCCGGCTCAGGGTCACGCCGACGGCCGCCACCGGCGGGAAATACTATCTGCGATTCACTTCGTATGCCCCCGACGCGTATGAACTAGACGACGTTGCCGTCCATGAGTTGGGTGCTCCGGAATCTCCGCCCGAGATTGAATTGGGCGGCCGGCCTGTCGATGGTTCGCATCCGGGAAATATTTTCCATCTGGAGGAAGCCGTGGGCTTTGACCTTTTCGCCTGCGCCCCCCAAAAAGCCGGCAAACTGCCACTCGAAGGCAGAGTGATCAATGTTTGGGGAAAACAAGTCGCGGACATCCCCATCGACATCTTGTTGGATCATGGGGGCTATGGCCGCCACCACCTGGTTTTGCCCTCCCGGCAATTCGGCGCCTTCAAATTCGAATGTCGCGCCATCGAGGATGGCGCGGATGACTTGCGCCCGCCCCTGCTGGAGTTGGTCTATCATGTCGTGCCCAAATTGACCCCGTTGAAAGATGTCAAGGACTCCTATTTCGGCGGGCACTTCAACATGACTCCTTACAACCTGAGTATCGCAGAAAATGGCGGCTATCGCTGGCTGAGGATGCATCCCCCGATGAACACCAAATGGGAGGTTGTGGAACCGCAGCCGGGCAAGTTCCGCTTTGACTCGGCCGGCATCAAAAGGGCGCACGCAATGGGGTTCCGCATTCTGGGCAGCTTCCAGGCCACGCCCGACTTCTACGCTGATGTGCCGAAAGGAAAACAGAACGACTGGTGGGACAATTGGGCGCCTAAGGAAGAACATAAGGATGCTTACAAGCGCTATGTGTCCGAGACCGCACGGGCCTTCAACGACTATATTCGGGCATGGGAAATCTGGAACGAACCCGACATCTGTTTCTTGAACGTGCCGCCGGGCCGGGATCGGACCAAAGCGTATTTGGATTTGTGCCGCCACACCAGCGAGGCTCTGGCAGAAGCGGGCTTGGATGAACTCGCGCTGATCGGCGGCGCCGTCACGGACAACGATACGCCCTTTACCCTTGCAATCCTGGAGCAGGGCGTCGGGAAGGTTATCGATGCGTTTTCCTTTCATCACTACCGTGCCGACATGGGCGCTTTGGCCCACCGCAAAGCCCGCATTGAAACCTGGCGCACTTTTCACAACCGCCATGGCAAGGCGCTGCCGATTTGGCAGACCGAGTCGGGGATCGTTACCGGTGTCGGCCCATCCTGGCTTCTCACCTCGGGCCGGATTCCGGAGCCGGGCCATGAAATGAACGTCGTGGCGGCCCGCACGGTTCAGAATCTTGTTTTCTATAAGGCGATCGGTGTCGCGAAATTCTTCACGTACCCGCTCTTGGCGCATCCGGCGGGCCGGACGATTTCGAGGAGCAACTGGGAAAGTGTCATCGATGTGAATGGCATCCCCTATTCGCCGCTCCCCGCCCATGCGGCGGCGGTCTATTTTCTGGAAGAAGCTGAACCTGCTGGTGTTGAAATAATCGAGCGCGACGGCATCCAGATTGTTATCGCTTCATTCAACAAACAAGGGCGGTCTATCCGCGTCGCTTGGAGTTCGCGCCCGATCATTTTGGGAAAAGCAATGAAACTCCCGATGGACGAGCAAGCGATATTCGACATGATGGGCAACCCGGCGGGCAGCCCCTCGCACTTGTCGGGCGAACCGCTCTATTTTGTGAGTGGACACAAATGACTTCTCTTTTAAGGAAGACTGCAACAGGCTTCGCGCTCACACGTTGATCGTTGTCAAAAAAATGGAAAGAGATGAGGCAGGTAATCGTGAGTTCTTGACAACCAAGGATCACCAATGAAAAAGAGAGATCATCCTGTTTGCCGGCACTGCCTCGGTTTCATGGCGCTATGGCTGGCGATTTGCAGCGGCGCGGCGGCGGATGGTGATGCCGGTTTGACGGGCGGTGTGGCCTGCTTTGCCCCGGCCGGGGACGGCGCGGCGGCGTTGGAGCTGGCCGGCAAAGGAAGATGGCTGGTGATGGCGGTGGAACCCGACGCGGTCAAAGCGCAAGCTTTGCGCGAGAAGGCCTTGGCCGCGGGACTGCTCGGACGCTCACTTTATGTCGGTGAGGGGACGCCGGATGCCATCCCCCTGGCCGATAACTACGTCGATCTGCTTGTCGCGGAAAAGGAATCGCCGGAGAACCTGCGGGTGCTTGCTCCCGTGATGGGTCGCGCCATCGTCGGCGGCAAGACGATCGCCAAACCGGAACTGCCCGGCTCCGATTGGTGGATGCACCGCTTGCACGGCCCGGACAATAATTTCGCTTCGATGGACACGGCCTTCCAGTGGCCGCCGATCCCCCAGTTCCAGGCCATGCCGATGCACCGATCGTTTCATGGCGCGGCCTTGTCGGCGCCCGGACGCAATATCGAGCTTTTCGATTGGACGCTTAAGCAGACCTGGTTTGCCAATCTGGCCGGAGCGCTCATCGTGCGCAACTCGTATAACGGCCAGATTCTATGGCGCGACTCGATCCCCGAGGGGATCGAACCCATGATGCCCATTGTCGCGGCAACGGCCGATACCGTCTATATCGCGGCAGGCGACCGGGCGGCCGTCCTGCCCCGAGCATTGGCCGATGGCAAACGGGGTGAGCCTATCGAGTTGGGCGGCGCCGATCAGCGCATCCGTTGGCTGGCGGTGGAACGCGGGGTGCTTTACACACTGAGCGGCCCGAAGGCGCAACTGCTCAAACCTTACATGTTCGTGCTGCAATTGGCCACGCAACGTGAGCAACATGAGAAGCTGACGCTCCTTTGCCAAACCCTCACCGCCTACGATCTGGCGGCGGGCCGGGTTCTCTGGACTCACACCGAACCGGCGCCATGCATCGATTACAAGAGCACGGCGTTCAGCCAAAACCGCTTGATCTTCTATGTCGAAGGCAAACGCCTCGTCTCACTCGATGCGGCCAGGGGAAAAGAGGTCTGGCACAATGATGGGGCGGAGTAGATCGCGCCAATCAAACGCCCGCCCAAACCCCTTAACATGAATGTCGAATACACCAGCTACCTTTCCGTTGGCGAAGGGCTGATCCGATTCACTCCCCTCGAGGCCGGTGTCACCCTGTTGTTCAAGGAAGCCGACGGAGCACGGATCAAGGCCGAAGCCCATCGCGGACGTTCGCATGCCGGCCAAAAGGAGCCGATTGTCCGGCGGGACGGCAAGGTGTTTCTGGGATTGAACGAGATCGATCCGGCCACCGGAACGCCGGGCGCGGCCACCCTGCCCGCGCCGATCGGAACCGCCTTCTGCGGCATCGCCACCTACGCGCCGGGGATCGGCATGATGGGCCATTGCACCGCCGATATGAAAACGCCATGCGGCATCGGTGCATGGGTCGCAGGCGGCCTGTTGCACTACTTCGCCTCGCATTGCGAGTGCGGCGCCGTTCCGGGCGCCAGCAGTTTTGCCAGTGGCGGTGAAATCCTTGCCCAAGCCAGGGATGCTCCCGAGCACCCGCTGGCCAAAGGCGCAGCCTTTGGCCGAAAACCCGCGCTCATCGAGAAGCCCGACGACTGGATCGCCTATCGCGGCAACATCCGCCACACGGGGGCCAGTTCGGCCAGACTGGGCACGGACGCCAGAGTCGCCTGGAGCTGGAAACCGGCCAAACCATTCGCTTACAGCCAGCAGAACAGCCAGCATGGGTTCGACTTCGACGAGCGCCCCGCTCCCCCCATCGTTGCCGCCGGACGCGTATTTACCGCGGCCAGCGACGGGGTCGTGCGCGCCCACCAACTGGCCGACGGCAAGCCTGTCTGGGAACGCGCGCTCGGCGGCGGGGTGTTCACTTCGCCGGCGATCATGGGCGGACGGCTCTTTGTCCCCTGCCTCGACGGCGCGGTCTATGCTCTGGACGCGGCCACCGGCGAGATCGCCTGGCAACGCCGCCTGGCGCCCCTCGAACGCCGCATCCTGATCTTCGGCAAAATCTCCAGCACCTGGCCGGTCTTGGCATTGATCGCCGACGGCGGGCGCGTCTATGCCGCGGCGGGCTATCGGGCCGATAACGGCGGCGTGGCCTTCTGTCTCGACGAAGCCACCGGCGGCATCGTCTGGAAGCGCCACATCGAGCCGGTGCGCGAACAAAACGCATTTGCCTTCCACAAGGACCTCCGCGCTTTTGGCGGCCAGATCACCAGGGTCAAAAACAAGATATGGCTGGCCGGTTTAAGAACTTCGCCTCTCGTTCTCGACGCGGCCAGCGGCGAGCCCGTCACCGCTCCCGCTGACGGCAAAATGGAGTTTCTCTGGAGCGCGAGCTACGGCGGCATCGTGGACATTTTCAAATCCATCGGTCAGGAACTCGTCAATGTGGACGACCGCATCGTGCTGGTCGGCGGCGGCATGTTGTTTGAAAACCACAACATGCGCGATGGGAAGGACTCCCGAACCAACATCAAATTGATGTTGGCCGACGACCAGGGCCGGCTTCTGCTTGATGTGGAAAAACTGCCCGTCTCGGTTTTGGAGATTGCGCGTCTTGCGCCCGCCTACGATGACGACGCGCTCGGCTTCGTCGCGCGCCACGAGAAAGCTTCCGGCGACCGCAAGGTGGAGATCGGCACGGTCGGAGTCAACCTTTGGGACAAGGCGGCGTTCCTGGAGCGCGGCGGCGCCCTGCAAAACAGCTCGCCTGTAACCGCCTCGGCAAACGGACGGTTCAAGTTCGAGGGCCGGTTTTCCATGGAGAACCTGCCCTACTCGGAGGCGCGCTGGACCCATCCGGAAACCCTGGCCAACGCCGTGGCCCTGAGCGCCAACGCCATGCTGGCCGCCGAAGCAACGAGTTGGAGCAAAACGAAAGGAGGCGGCTGGCGCCCGCCCCAGCCCGAAGGATTATTCATGGTTGAAGGGTGGCGGCTCAGCGCCTACGACCGCGCTGACGGACAAACACTCTGGAGCATCTCCCTGCCGGATGAACCGCTCTTCAACGGCCTGGCCACCGCCGGCGATGGCACGGTGATCGTGGCGCTCAGGAACGGCGGAATGGTGGCGGTGAAATAGCAACCTGCACAAGAGTAACCACCCAACCTGGAGAACAAGGAGAAAATGGCGGTATGAGCATCCATTATCCAAACGGCAACAAACGATCCGGCTTAGTATTGAAAATGGGCGTCGGGCAACTGATGATGGCGGCCGCGATATCCGGCCCGCTCCTCCAGGCCGCGCCGGTGGACGAGGTGAACGCCTTTTATTTCGGCAACAGCCTTACCGAAAACACGATGGTCGGCCTGCATCCCCTGCTCGGAAAGAGCGCGGGCAAAACCTGGAACTACGACATGGCCGGCGCGCCCGGCGTGCCGAGCTGGTTTCACATGCACCGGTTTATGAACGATCCCGAGTACCGGCAGGTCAAGACCTTCGCCGATGCCAAGATCGACGCCATGGTCGTGCTGATCTTCGGGGGCGAAGGGCTCTCGTTCACCACGCAAACCATGTGGGGCAACACCAAGTTTGACCGGCCCACCGATGTCGGCGATGTGGCGGCCTGTTCCTATCTGATCGACCGGCTGCTCGAGAAGAATCCCCAAGGCCGCGCGTTGATTTACACGCCCTGGCCGGGGATGCCCGGCGTCGGCGAAATCATGAAGCGGGTAAAGCGGGAAATGGAGCAATCGCTGAAAAACCAGGGCCTTTCCCGCGAGGAAATCATGCGGGCCGTGAAGGCCGCGGATATCTCCCACGAACAGATGGAACCTCTGCGCCGCGCCATGGATTATGCCGGGCTCTGGCTCACCGAGGAGTACATCCCCGAATCCGCCACGGTCGAGGAACGCGCCCGTTACAGCAAGTATTCCAGCGCCATGCGCGCCGCCGATGCGGAGATGACGGCGGCCGGACTCGCCGCCGCGGCGGGCGTCGCAACGGAACAGGTGTTGGCCGATCTGAAACGGATTCGCCGGGACGAATCGGCGCTGAAAACGGGCGGGCAGGCGTTGTTCGGCGAATTCGTCAACGGCTGGCCGCGCACGCACAGCCGCAAACACATGTATCGGCTCATGGACGCCCTGATCGCGAAGTATCCCGGCCTGTGGAAGGAGGGGCGGCTCGGCATGGTGCCGGTTGGCGACGTTTTTCTGGAGGTCGACAAAAGGATCAAGGCCGGACAGGTTCCGGGACTGGCCAACGTCGGCGAGTTTCTCACCGACGGCATCCACATCCGGAGCGGTCTGCCGCGCTACACCCTCGCCGCCACGCACTACGCCGTGCTCTTCCGGGACCAGCCGCACCACCTCGACTGGAAACTCTTTCAGGACCGCTCGAATTATGAGGAATCCGAAAAGCGCTTTAGAGAATACGTCCACATCCCCGATCTCGGCGTGCATATGGACATCACCCCCGAGCGCGCCAAGGCCGTCAACGACGCCATATGGGACGTGGTGGGCAAGCATCCGTACACCCATGCCGCGATAGAGTAATCATGAACGTTCTTTCATGGATGGATAACCCTATGCTTTCCCCGGACAAGATCCCATCCCTCAACACGAACGGGGCCAATCAATTGTTGTCGCACGGCACCGCAACGTTGATCGCGAAAGGAACCCCCGAAGCCCCAATTGCCATCGTCGGATGCAACCCACCCAATGGGCTGGGGTGCTTCGGTCGGACAACGGTTGGATGCGCGGTGATGCTGGCCGGACAGGGGCACGTTGTCTGCCACAGCCATGCCGGCAACTTCTGGGAGGGAATCAATGGGTTCACCGCCAGCCCGGCTTACTCCAAATACGGACAGCAGAGTTGGTCCATCGGCCTCTATAACAACGACAGCTTCAACTGCGTTTGCCATCCGCTTTCCGTCCAACCCTTTCACGTGGGACCCGTTTATTGGATTCGGAATATTGTATGGAATGCGTACGGCGGAATATCGGCCATCAAGAATGTCTTGGGAACCCAAGTCCTCCTCTTTCTCCACAACACCTCTTCCACCCACATGAAAACGCCCACGGATCATCCGGGAGTTCCGGCGGATGTGGCGACGACCATCGTTCAAAACAATCTTTCGATAGGGCCGCTGAAGCGGGGCACGGTGCTCCAATATATCGAGGGCAACGCCAGTCCAAAATATGTCATTAGCCACAACGCCTATCGAAAGGATGCCGCTTCCGCGGCTTTCTTAGTCGGAAAAGACCGTTATGAGAGTCTGGAAGCCTTGCGGCAAGCCACCGGACACGAATGCGGCTCTTTGGAAGTGGACTGCAGCGTCCTGCAATCGGCCGCCGAACCCCCTCATGGCAAAATGGGAACGCCGCTGATTTATCCGGATACGGTTGGCCTTTCCCCCGCGGACGGTTCGCCCCTTATCGATGCGGGGACTCGCATCGCCGGCGTCAACGACACCTTCGCCGCTTCGGCCCCCGACATCGGCGCATTGGGGAAGGGTTTGCCTGGTCCCGTGTATGGCCCCCGCCATGAAGATTTGCGGAA
Organism: uncultured Verrucomicrobiales bacterium; assembly: GCA_964435495.1. Lineage (GTDB taxonomy): Bacteria > Verrucomicrobiota > Verrucomicrobiia > JADLBR01 > JAIBCM01 > CAYSZK01. The sequence goes on along the minus strand of CAYSZK010000016.1, from coordinate 34,048 downwards.
GCGTCTTGAGGCCTGGAATCAAACGGTTCGCACAAATCAAGAAACGAAGGAGGAGGGCAACTAGCATGACCACGCGAAGAATATTGTTTCTGATTTCCAGCCTGTGTGCCATCGGATCTATGGCTTTGGGAAGTGAAGCGTCCGATGGCTTGCGTCTCGGTGAATTCAAAGTCGATCCGCCCACGCTCCACTGTCTCGGTTTCGTCTGGGACATCGAACACGACGCCAACCGTAACGCATCCGCTTCCGTCCGCTATTGTGCGGTGGGAACCGAAGCGTGGCGCGAAGCCCAGCCTCTTTTGCGGGTCGGCGGCCATCATACAGGCCGGCCCGGCGACTGGCACGATGTGGCCACTCCCGACTGCCTCGCGGGGAGCATCCTCGGGCTCGAGCCCGGCGCCGAATACGAGGTGCGGTTCGCCGCCACCGACCCGGATGGGATTCAGGGCGAGGCTTCCCGCACCGTGCGCTGTCGGACACGAACCGAACCTCGTGAGGCGCAAGGCGGGCGCGTGTACCATGTCTATCCGCCGCCGTCGGGCAGAACCGCGGCGCCGGAAGGTGTCAGGGCGCCCGCGCATCCCAAGGGAGTGTCCTTCATCGGCGGATCGCCCACGGGCCGGGGGCTCTTCGCGAACGCCCATTTCCGCAACAACATTTATCTCGGGAGCGGGCGCGCCACCTTCCCCACGCCCGGCAATGCGGTGACCTCCGACTACAACGGCTGCAGTGAACCCACATTCGCCATCACCCCCTTCGACGCTGCGTCGCCCATCCTGGACGCGAGTGTCGAACCCCCGAAGGCGCTCAAGCAGGAGCCGAAGCGCTCCGATGAAGAGGCCTTTGCCACCCAGTTTCGAGCCACCCCATGCCGCATCGGCATCATGGCGGTCCTTCTTCCCATGACACGCGCCCTCTCGATTCTTGCCGAAGGAAATTGCGAGTTTCTGCCCTTGGAAGACCAGACGCGCCCGGCAGCGGAATTGCACGACCCGCGGCAAGATCCCTGGGAACAGCACAGCGTGGCGGGACAAGGCGCCTATGCGGAGATAGAGAACGACTTGTCGGACCGGCTGGGTCGATGGATGCGCGACACCAACGATCCGGCCTTGAGCCCGGAGATGCCCCGGCCGCTCCAGGACCCGGCCGTCTGGCCCACGCGCGGGCAGTTTGCGGAGGTGGAACGTGGGTAAGGAAAATGGTTTCGGCCCCGAAGGCAAGGGGGCTCGTCGGGTCCGGGGCAAGAATGTCGTCCGGGATTGCGCATCCCTTCTCCTCTGGGCCGCCTTGATGTGTCCCGCGGAATCTTCGATCGCGGCCGGTCCGGCCAGCGCGCGGGGCACCCCCTCCCGACCCAACATCGTGGTGATCGTCACCGACGACCAGGGCTATGGGGACCTCTCGATGCATGGCAACAAACACCTCGAAACCCCGCGCCTCGACGCGCTCGGACGCGAGGCCATGCGCTTCGCGCGGTTTTTCGTCCACTCGGTGTGCGCCCCCACGCGGGCGAGCCTGATGACCGGCATGCCGTTTCAGCGGACTGGCGTCTGGGGGGTGCACGAAGGGCAGGACTCGCTGGCCCTTGGCCTGACGACACTGCCCGAGTTATTGAGGCAGAGCGGCTACCGAACCGCCATGGCCGGCAAGTGGCATCTCGGCAAAGTCCCGGGTTACTTGCCTTGGGAGCGGGGTTTCGATGACGCGGCCACCGGCATCCAGTACAACAACCGGGCGCCCTATACGCTGCAGAGCCGCGATCGGGAGTGGAAGATCGAGGGTTCGACCAGCGAGCAGATTGTTACCGACGAGGCGTTGGCGTGGCTCAAACGCCGCCCGCTCAACCAACCGTTTTTCCTGTATGTAGCCTACTGCGATCCGCACGGCCCCTTCGTCGGCCCGCCGGATCTCGTCGATAAATACAAGAGGAAAGGGCTGCACGAGGAAACCGCCAACTGCTACGCGGAGATCGAATCTCTGGACCGGCAGATTGGGCGTTTGCTTGATGGGCTGGATGAGGCTGGAGTGAGGGACTCGACCTTGGTCATGTTCTTTTCGGATAACGGCCCGGCCCAAGGCGGGATTCCCGAGGCCGACTGGAAAGAGCGCAACCCGACCGGTCTGCGCGGGGCCAAAGCTTCGCTCTACGACAACGGGGTGAATGTGCCGCTTTTTGTCCGCTGGCCCAAGCAGATCACGCCGCGCCAGTCGGATGCGCTGGTCCGCGTCGAGGATGTTTTGCCCACGCTGGTCGAACTGGCGGGGTCGCGCGCCGCGTTGCCGGACGGGGCCGTGGGGCGCAGCATGATGCCGCTGCTGACCGGCAACGGCGACTGGCCTGATCGAATCGTCATTGACGCTTGCTGGCGTCCAGTCTGGAAGCCGGTGGGCGGCATCCGCGTGCCCGACAAACAGCGGCAGCTTCCCTTCGAGGACCAGGGATTCATCATCCGGAACCGGCAGTTCAAACTGATCAAACCGCTGAACCAGGCCCCCATGGAACTCTACGATACGGCTGCCGATCCCCGCGAGACGGCTGACATCGCCGCGCGGCACCCGGAGCTTGTCCATGAGTGGGAAGCCAAACTCAAAACCTATTGGCAGGAAACCCTCAATACCCCCGAAGCCTTCCGCAAACCGGAAATGAAGATTGGGTTGCCCGAATGGCGGACATCCAAGCTGTGGACGACTGGCTTCGAGCAGTGGCGCGGCAAGGCGAGCGGCTCGGTCAAACACGAGAAGCTCTTTGCGACCGGCGACGGTTTCGCCGGACCGGTGGAGGTGGTGACACCCGGCCGCTACGCTGTTTCCCTGCACGGCAACCTGCAAGGCAAAGGTGCCGAGTTCCGCCTGGCCGTCGGCGACGCCCTGGTGACGGGCACGATTCATCGCGACGGGGATATGCGGCTTGGCGAGATCACCCTGGAGAAAAAGGGGCCACACTTTCTGGATTTCGTCCTGACCGACCCTGGAACCGGGGGCATCGCCGAATTGTATTACATCACGTTCGAAACGATCGACTCTGCAAAGCAGAACGGACAATGAAAATGAAAAGAGCAGCCATTGGAAACCTACTTGTGCAAGGGACGTGCCTGTGTTTGGCAGGCACGATGTGCGCCCAGATCACAGGCCACGCACCAGCGCCGAGATTCCAGAGCCTCGATCTCCACGAGTCGTTAACAGACGAGCAAAAGGGGCAATGCCGCCGGGCGGCCGATGTGGTGGAAAAGGCCTACGGCGATCTGCCGCCCGACACCACTCGGATGATCGCCAAAATGGTCGAGCACACGGAAAACATTGTGCGAAGATGCACCCAGTTGGCGCCGTTTGAGAAAGATGCCGACCTCCATGTCTTGTCGTTGCTGGCCATCCTGCACGATATCGGCTACGCGACCGAACCCAAAACCCATATGCGCGAGAGCGCGAGGGTGTCCGCTTCGATTCTCGCGGAGATGGAGCTGGATCAGGAGATGATCACGCGCATCGTCACCATGATTTCGCATCACGACAACGCGGAGCCCATGCTAAAGACTCCGGAGGGGAGAGTTCTGATCGTCGCGCATCGAATTGGGAAAACCACAATCGCCGGCCAGGCAGCGTATGACGCGCAAGTGAACGAGATTATGTTGGAGTCAAAAGATCGCCGATGAGCATGTTGAACCGATTCTCCACGCTGATCCTGGGTCTGCTTTGCGCGGGCCCGTTTCCCGCGGTGTCCGCCGCCGCCGATGCCCTGAAACTGGAAGTGTACGCGGGCGTGGCCTGCGTGGCGGGGGGCGAAAATCCGGCGCGCGCGGTGAAACTCGCGCACGAGGGCTATCTGACCCTCGCCCTGCACGACAATGCGGAGACGCTCGGGCGGATTCGCGACGCCGCAAGCAACGCCGGGTTGCTTGGGCGGCGGCTCTTCACCGCGCATGGAGCGGCGGAAGCCATCCCGCTTGCGGATCGCACGGTGGACTTGCTGGTGGCGGAGGATGTGGCCGAAAGCGGGCTCGCGCCGGCCACCCGCACGGAAATTCTGCGCGTGCTGGCGCCGGGACGCGGCCGGGCTTTGCTCAAAGGAACAACCCTGACGGCGCCGGCGGCGCCCGACACCGAGGACTGGACGCATCGCTTGCACGGGCCGGATAACAACCCCGTGTCGGCGGATACGGGATTCCGGGGCGATCCGTTCCTCCAGTTTGTCGCGGCGCCGCTGCACACCTCGTTCATGGGCGCGATGCTCATGACGGAAGGCATTCGCGTGGAGGTGTTCGACTGGGTCTTCAAGAAAGAAGGGCGCGATCCGTTGCTCGGCAAGATTCTGGGACGCCAAGCCCACAACGGGTTGATCCTGTGGATTCGCGAACTGCCGAAGGGCATCGAGACCGACATGCCGCTGATCGCCGCGGTTGGCGGCAAAATCTATGTCGCCGAAGGGGAGGCGGCCGCCGTGCGCGTGCTGGACGCGGCCACCGGCAAAGACGCGGGCCGCTTCGCGCTGGCCGATGACGCCGCGTTGCGCGTCTATTGGCTGGCGGTGGATCAAGGCCGGTTGACCGCGCTGGTGGGGCCGGCCAAGCCGACCCGAGGGGCGTTCACCCGCATGATCGATGGCCCGAACCGGTCGCTGCGCCTTGCCATGGGCGAGGGCGGGACACTGCTGCTCGGGTGCGACGCGGCAAGCGGCAAGGTCCTCTGGCGGCACGAGGAGGCGGCGCCCATCGATTACCGCACGGTGGCGGTGCGCGACGGGATAACCTATTTCTTCAGCCACGGCCATCGGCTCGCTGCGCTCGGCCCCGACGGCAAGGTCCTGTGGGAAAACAGCGATGGCGCCGTCCGCGAGGCGATGCAGCATCCGTCGAGCATTCGCAATTTCAACGTGGAGGCCCTTTCCTCGCTGATCGTTGGACCGGCGGGCCATCTCCTTCTCGCTTATCGCGAGGGCAAGCGGCAGTTCGTGTTTTCCACCAAGGACGGCAAGCTGCTTTGGGAGCCGAAGGTTCCGCGCGGATTGCAGGGAGCAAAACCGAAATGGCATTTCGTGGGCAACCGGCTGCATGGCGATCAACTCTACGACGCCGACACGGGCAAGGTGCTGGGCGAGGCCGCGCCGCTCGGGGGCGGCTGTGGCCTGGTGGCTTACGCGCCGGGAATGGAGGCCGGCCTCAGCCACATCGCCCTCGGGTTCAAATCGCCCTGCGGCGTCGGGGCTCTTCCCGCGTCCGGGCTGCTACATTTCATGGCAAACCATTGCATCTGCTGGCCGTACATGCGCGGTGCGGCGGCTTTCGCTTCGGGCGGTTCCGTGATTGCGCGCGCGGCGGAGAATCCCGAGCATCCACTGATCACGCAAGGGAAGCAACCGGGCGCGCCCCTCGCTCCCGAATGGGCGGAGTATCGCGGCGGGCCAGAGCGGCGTGGGTCGGCGCGCTTTCCGGCGCCCTTCAAAGCGGGCGCGTTGTGGAAAACCGCCCTGGAAAAGCCATTCGTCCAGGAAGAAGGATATAACAAACTCGGCTTCGGCTGGGCGGACATTCCAACGCCGCCCATCGCGGGGGCGGGTTTCGCATGGTACGGCGCGAGCGACGGGGCGGTGCGCTGTGTCCGCCTTTCCGACGGCGCCCCGGCATGGACTTTCTGGACCGGCGGGCCGATCCTCACTTCGCCTTCGGTGCGCGAGGGGCGTCTCTTCGCCGCCTCCTTCGATGGCTGGGTCTATTGCCTGGATGCCACCGATGGCCGCCTGCTTTGGAAATGGCGGAGCGCCCCGGCGAATCGCCTGCTCCCGGTCTTTGGCAAGCTCGTTAGCGCGTGGCCGGTCATCGTTGTGCAGATCCATCAGGGAACCCTCTACGGCGCCGCGGGGCATTGGGATTCCAACGGCGCGGTTGTCTTTGCCTTGGACGCGGCCACGGGCCAGCCGCATTGGACGCATTGGAGCCGGTCGTCGAGTTTGGGCGACCCGGCGGATTCCGCCGCGAACCCGGTCTTTACCTCCACCGGCTACCTGGCCGTGGTGGGCGATCATCTCGTCATTCCGAATTCCATCGCGTCGATCCCCTTTGTGTTCAACCGCCATACCGGCCACCCGGTCGAGCACAGCCCGGAGATGGCGGCTTTGCGCGCGTCCCGCACATGGCAGCTCGGCGTTCGCGCATCCGCCCCCGGGATCGATCTCATCCCCCTGAAAGACAACCGCATCCTCGGCGGGGGCGTGCCGCTCTTCAATCCGCCCAATCTCCGCGACCACCACAACGCGCGGTTCGTCGCGTATGCGTTGGCGGACGGCGGCGGGGTCAGCGCCGAACCTTTTCCCGAAGTTCTGATCCCCAAGAGCTTTCCCGCGCCCGCTTTCGACGGCGAGGACATCTTGTTCGTGGGCGGCATCGGAAGGAAAACCGCCCGCATCAACTATCCGACCCTGGGCGTCAGCCTGTGGCGGAGGGACGCCTGGCTCGCCCCCGAATCGCGCCTCGCGGACAGCCGCAAGGGGGCGGCGTCGGAATCTGTGATCGCCGAGCCCGGCGGCGCATCGAGATCGGGCAAGGGCACGCCCGACGCACTGGACCGGGCCGGCCCGCCGGCGGCGGAACTCGATCTTGGCCGCGCGGTCTGGAGCCACCTGGATCTGGACATCAACGCCGTCGCGCTCGGACCCGACGCGGCTTATGCGGTGGTGGGCGTGCAGGCCCAGGGCGGTGTGGCCTACAACAAGCACGCCGGGTTCAAAGGCTGGAAATTGCTCGCGCTGAAACGGCAGGACGGGTCGGAGCTTTGGTCGGTCGATCTGCCCGGCGAACCGGTCTTCAACGGGATCGCCGCGGCAGAAGGGAAAATCATCCTTACCCTTCGCGACGGAACGCTCGCCGCTGGGGGCGTGGCGAGCGGCCGATAGTTGGCGGCGGGAAATCGAACCCATGAACCCTTCCGATTCCGCAAGACCCCGGCCTTCGGCCCGGCGGAAACATCTGCGCATGCAGGGCTGGGATTTCACCAGTCCCGGATTGTATTTCGTGACGATCTGTTCGAAAAAGATGAAGCCGGTTTTCGGCACGGTGGTCAGCGGGCGCGTGGTCTTGAACAACGCCGGGAAGATAGCCGACAAACTCTGGCGCGAAATCCCGGCGCATTTTCCGCGCGCCGTTGTGGACGAGCATGTGGTCATGCCCAATCACGGCAACCTGCGCCTCAAGCCGGGCGAAGCCGTGGTTTCCGGGTTCCTTTCGCCCATGGAGCGCGCGGTATTTCGGGCGCTGCTCGCACGGAAACGACCGATGATCTGGGTGCTCCCCGCCGGCCTCGACGCCATCAAGAGCAGCAGCACGGCATGCCGTGGTGCTATTGAAGAGGGGCGGTTGCTGGTGCTTTCGCCCTTCGCGCAGGCAATCGATGCGCCCAATGCCCGCCGCGCCGCCTGGTGCAACCATTACGCCGTAATCCACTCCGACCGGATCGTGGTGGGCCACCTCACCCCCGACGGCATGCTTGCCTGCATCCTCGCCGAGGCCAATCCAGAAACAGAGATCATCAACCTATGAACCCAAGCCAACGAACATCCACTCACTCCATCATCCATACGGCCACGACACGCTGTGGCCGTGCCGTAACAGCGTTGCCGCGTTGCCTGGCGACCGTTCTCACCATGGCCGCCCACCTTGCCCCCGCCCAGGACGCAGCAAAAAACTTCGTCTGGTGGGAGGGGGAAAACCCCGCTGCCACCGACGCCACCCTCGCTGCCGCCAAGGCTGGCAACGATGCCTTGTCCGGCGGCCAGGCGCTCGCGCCCAAGGGGGGATCGTTCCTCGAATATGAGGCCGACGTTCCCAGCGAAGGGGAATGGTTTTTCTATGTCCGGAAGTCCGCCGGCTACGACGCGTTCCGGTGGCGCTTCAACGAACAGCCATGGCGGCATGTGCTTAAATTCAAGTTCCGCGGGGGCCGTCTTCCGTCGGACTTTCTCAAGAGCGACCAGGATTGGATCGAGGCCCAGGACCGCATCTCGGATTCGGTCGCGCTCGATGTGTGCAGGAGCAAAGGCGGCGCGTGGAGCTGGATGGTGCTGGGGAGGGTGCGGCTCGCCGCCGGCAAACATCGCCTGCGCATGGAGCCCGACGGCGCGGCATTGCCCGCCATCGACGCCTTCCTCCTGCATTGCGAGGTCTTCACCCCGCGCGGCGCGGCGAAACCGGACGACCCTCAGCCGCAAGAGGCGGGCTGGTGGGCATTCGCGCCTGAGGGCGACCGCGCCGACGGGCTGGCCCTCGACCTGCGCGCCTTGCTCAACGAGCCGGTGGCCGGCGGCCGGGGTTTCATCCAGGTGAAGGACGAGGCTTTCGTGTACCCCGATACGGGAGAGCCCGTGCGCTTCTGGGCCACGCACTTGCAGCCGTGCGAGATGCCGCCGGAGCTGATCGAGGAACAGGCGCGATTCCTGGCCCGGCGGGGTGTCAATCTCGTGCGCATCTACCCGTTTCACTGGCGCGCGACGGGTCCGGAAAGCCTCGAGGTCGATCCGGTAAAAATCCGGCGCTTCCAGCGGGCGGTTGCCATTTTCAAGCGCCAGGGGATTTACGTGAAGATCGGGCTCTACTCGGGGCGCGTCTTTAACGATCTGTCCGCCGTTTCGGGGTTCGAGATGTTCAAGGGCAAGGATTGGGCCAACCCGTTCATGCTCCACTTGCTCCATGAGGGGTTCCTAAAGACGTACGAGCGCTGGATCACCGAACTGCTGACGTCCGAGAACCCTTACGGCCCGCCGCTGGCGAAGGAACCGGCCATCCTCGGCATCGAATTGCAGAACGAGAGCAACACGCTCTGGTACGCTTTCCAGCCGAAACGATTCCCGCCGGAAATCTGGGCCGGCATGGAGCGGCGCTACGCCGATTGGCTCGCCAATAAATATGGTTCGGTTGAAGCCGCGTGGGCCGCGTGGAACGAAAAGCCTTCCGGCAAGCCCGGCGAACTTCTGTTGCTCGAGACCTGGCAGCTCATCGCCGGCCCCTCTCCCCGCCGCGCCGATCAAGTCCGGTTCTACGCGCGGATCGAACGCGATTTCTACGAGCGGACGAAGGCATTGCTCAAGGAGGCCATCGGGTTCGGCGGTCTGGTGTTGGGCAGCAATTGGGACACCTCCAACGACGCGCTGCTGTTCCCCGCGCTCGCGTGGGCGGAACAACCGTCGGATTTCATCGACCACCATTTCTATTTCCATACCCCGGGCTCAAAGGGCGGGGCGGGCGCCAGCGAAGGGACGGCGGCGGGACACAAGTTGCGCGGACGGACAGCGCTGCGGTGGGAAGGCCTCAAGCCGGGCGAGCCGATCGTTCCCAGCGGCTTCCTCGATCTCATTCGCGACGGCAAACCGGGCATGTGCTCGGAGTATTCGTGGCGGGGCGGGTTCAACCGCTGGCGCGCCGAATACCCGCTTTTTGTCGCCGCCCAATCGCGCGCGGGCGGCATGGATGCAATGGCCGATTTCCAGTCCGGCCCCATGCCGGGCTGGGCGGGCAACGAAGTGCGCTGGGTCAACCAGAACCCCGCGATCCTGGGCCAGTTTCCGGCCGCGGCGCTGCTGTTCCGCACCGGCCTTCTCGCCGAAGGAAAGACGCTGGCGCACATGCGGGTCAACGCGGAAGATGCCCTCGACCTGCGCGTCGCGTTGCCGGTGGCCAAAGTGACCACCGGGGACGCGAACCGCGCCTTCAACAAAGCCGAGGATCATCCCGGCGCCCAGACCCCGAAGGCCGAACAGGGCGTTTATTTCTCCGCGGGCAAGGTCCGGCTTGATGTGGGCCCGTTTCCAAGCACGAATCATCTCGCCGACCTCAAACCGTATTGGGACGCGCCGAAGAAAACCCTTCGCCATTCCAACGGCCAGATCACGTGGGATTACGGCGCGGGCATCTATCGGATTGATGCGCCCGGCGCGAATGTTGCGCTGGGATTTCTTGGCAAGGCCGGCCCGGTCGAACTGGGCGCCATGCGCCTCGAAACCCCCATGGAATTCGGCGCCGTGGCGCTCGTGAGCCTCGATGGAAAACCGCTCGCCGGCTCCGGGCGGATGCTGCTGCAAGTCATGTCGGAACAGAAAGAGTGCGGCCAGGAGATCGGCCCCCTGGCCGCCGATGGGTCGTTCACGGTTTCGGGCGAAACCCGCTCCCCGTACATGGTCAGGGAGTTGGCCGGCACGATCCATCTCAAGCGCCCCGATGCCGCTTCTCTCCGGGTCACCCCGCTCAAACCCAACTTCACCCCGGACGGCGAAGCCGCGCGAGGCGCCGCGGTCCGGCTCAACAGAAACACCCTCTACTACATGATCGAACAATGACTCTTGGCCGTGGGGACAAAAGCCATGCGCCGGTTCCCGCCACGGGCGCCGGGGACCGCCGGGGGCCTCGCTCCGCGCCTGTGCCCATGGCTGGGAAGTCCGGCTCGCGGTCTTGGGCCGCGCTGGCCGTCTCGGCTGGCCCGGTTCCTGAAACGGCCCGAATCCCCCCAAAGATGGCTGGATTCCGCTTGCGATTCTAGAACGTGCTAGTACCTTCCCGCTGTGAACGCCGCGCCGCTGAGGAGCGATGCCCGTGGCCGGGATGAAAGGATGCGTTCATACGCGAATCAGACTCGGAATATGAGTGCACTCAACCATATCATTAGAGGGGGAAAAACATGAAAAAGGAGATGGCTGTCATTCTGGCCCTGTCGCTGCTGGCGGCCCTGCCGACACGGGCTATCGAGACCGCCGGCCTCGGCGGCGGCGTCGCCTGTTTCGCCCCGGCCGGGACCGGTGACGACGCGCTCGCGCTCGCCGCCCAGGCGCGCTGGCTCGTCGTGGCCGTCGAGCCGGACGCGGCGAAAGCCCAGGCGTTGCGCGAGAAGGCGGCGGCGGCAGGTCTCTATGGCCGCTCGCTCTACGTGCATGAAGGTCCAGCCGGCCGTCTGCCATTCGCCGACCATTACGTCGATCTGCTCGTCGCCGAAAAGGAATCGCCGGAAATCCCGCGGGTGCTGGCGCCGGTGAACGGCCGCGCTCTCGTCGGCGGCAAGACGATCGTCCAACCCGAATTGCCCGGTTCGGACTGGTGGACGCACAAACGGCACGGGCCGAACAACAACCCGGTATCGAAGGATACGATTTTCAGTTTCCCGCCGATCCTGCAATACCGGGCCATGCCGATGTACACTTCCGCGCAAGGGGCGGGATTGGCGGCCCGCGGCATCGTTTACGAAATCAACGATTGGACGTTCGTCAAACCGGCCCGAGTCAATCTCAGTGGCCGGATTTTTGCCCGCAACGCCTACAACGGACGTATTCTCTGGCAGGCCGAAGCGCCGGCCGATATGATCGCCGCCACGCCGACTTCCGCGCTGATTGACGGTGCGCTGTGCATCGCCGACGGGGCCGGCGGCCACATCGTTCGCTACGACGGTTTGACCGGGAAAAAGTTGCCGCCGTTGGAAATCGCCCCCGCCGACCGCCGGGTCCGCTGGTTCGCGCATCAGGACGGAGTTCTCTACGCGCTGATCGGCGGCATCGCGGAAATCAAAAAGCCGTTTTCGTTCTTTGTGCCGCCGGTGGCGAGCCAATGGGAGAATCACACCTTGCACGGGACGGAATTGGTGGCGTGGGATTTGGCGGCCGGCAAGATCAAGTGGAAGCATACGGAGCCGGGGTTGATTGATTACAGCAACGTCGCCGTGCATGGGAAGCATCTGTATTTCTACGCGGAGAAAACCCGGCTGGCCGCGCTTGATCCCGCCACGGGCAAGCTGGTGTGGGAGAACAAATCGCCGGACTGGATCGCCAAACTGAACCGGCCGGCCAAACCGCACACCGTTTATGTCAGCAACGTCCCCAGCATGATGGCCGCCGACGGCGTCCTGAGCGTGACCGTGGCCGAGTGCCGGGAGCGCTTCTTTTTCGATGGGGCCACCGGCAAGCTCTTAAGCGCCATTCCGGTGTCGCATGTCAAGAGTGTGATGCTCGACGGTAAAATCCAGAGCGGCAACAGCACCCACGACCCCCAAACCGGCGAAAAGTGCGGCGAGGGGCTGCCCAGTCCGGGCGGTTCCGCCTGGTGCGGCGTGGTGACGTATTCGCCGGGCGCCGGGATTATCGGCCATTCGACGCTGGGCTACAAATCGGCCTGCGCGGCCGGGGCGTGGGTGGCGGGCGGCATCCTCACCTATTCGCCCACGCTTTGCGACTGTGGCGCGACGCCTGGCGCGGCCGGCTTCGCCAGCGGCGGCGACCTTCTCCGCCGCGCCAAGGAAAGCCCCGAACATCCGCTGGTGAAGGGGCCTGCCTTTGGAACCGTCGAAAATCGAAAATCGAAAATCGAACACACTCAAGATTGGCCTGCGTATCGGGGCGGTCCGGCGCATCGCGGATCGAGCGGCGCCAACGTCGGGGCGGCCGGCCAAATCCGCTGGCAGTCGGTTCCGGCTCACCCGTTCGCCTGCACCGTGCTCTATAATCAGTCGGCGGACACCTTTGACGAACGGCCCGTGCCGCCGATCCTGGCCGAGGGCAAGGTCTTTACCGCCGGCAGTGACGGCATCGTGCGCGCATTGGCCTTGGATACCGGCAAGGAATTGTGGGCTTTCTACGCCGACGGCCCGGCGCTGACGCCGCCGGCCTGGGCCGACGGCGCGTTGTTCGTTCCCTGCGGCGACGGCTGGCTGTATGCGCTGGAAGCATCGTCCGGCCGCCTCGCCTGGCGGCGGCGGCTCGCGCCGATCGAGCGGCGCATCCTGGTTTTCGATCAGCTCGTGAGCAACTGGCCGGTGTTGTCGGCGGTGGTTGACGAGGGTGTCGTCTATGCCGCCGCCGGCTGTCACAACACCGATGGCGTCAAGAGCTTTGCGCTGGACGCGCGGACGGGCGATATCCGCTGGAGCCGCTGGAGCGAGCCGGCCGGGAAGACGCTCGCCGGTTCGCACCAGGAGCCCGACCGGCCCGTGCAGGGCCTCGGCGGGCATCTGACGCTGTTGGAAAACCGCTTGTGGGGCGCGGGTTTCTATTCCACGCCGTTGTCGCTCGACCGGCGGACCGGCGAGGAGCCGGTGCGCCCGTTGCGCGAGAAGATGATCAACCGGGTCAATTATTACACGTTCCAGAATCTGATGGACATGCGCGGGCAGGACGTGCTCCGCCTGGCCGGCCGCGCCGTCCTGGCAGGAGGCGGGGATTTACTCGAGGAACATCAGCTTCGCGAGGGCAAGAATGGCCGCACCGTATATCGGCTGTACTATACCGACGAGCAAGGCGACTTCACCTATGACCCGGCGCCGGTTCCAGTTTTTTATGGACGAATCGCCCCGGCGTTCGATGACCGGCTCATCGTCTATGCCGCGCCGCCGCCGTACACCGTCAAGAAAGACAAGCCGGCCGCATTTCGATACGGCGACACGGTGACCGCGGGCCTGAATGCCTGGCCGTTGGACCGGTTTCTCGATACCGCCAAGTCATTGCAATTGCGCACCCCCCTGGACAAGGCCAAAACGGAAAAAGATCCGCTGGGTCGTTTGTTCGTCATCAGCCATCACAACAGCCCGATCTTCGATGACCTCAACCCCCGGCGGGTGCAAGGGGCACAATGGACCCGGCCCGAGATCGATGTCAACGCGGTCGCCCTGGCCGGCAATGCCGTAATCCTCGCCCAGGCCATCGGATGGAAGAGCCTCTACGGTTGGCAATTCGATGCGCAGACCGCCCGCGCTCCGATGATGGAATACGAAGGCTGGAAATTGAGCGTGTTGGACCGCGACAGCGGCAAGGAACTGTGGAGCGTGCCGCTCCCTTCCGAACCGCTCTTCAACGGCCTGGCCATCGCCGGCGACGGCACGGTGGTCGTCACGTTGCGGGACGGAAGCGTGATGGGAGTGCAATCGAACGCCGGCGGAAGGAGCAACCAATGAACAACGCCGGCATGGCCACCCAGTTCATGGATCCTCGAGGCGTATTCGGCGGCGTTCGGCCGAATATTGTGGCCGGCAACAAGAAGGGCGGACAGCCGCTCTTGAATCGGTGGGAGAACTGGAAACGAGACGGCCCATGAACAGGACAGTAAAACTTCTCCTCGTAGCCACGCTCCCGGCGGCCTTCGCCCTTCCCGCGTCCGCCGAGAATCCCGTGACCCCCGGCGCATTTACGGTTGATCCGCCAACCTTGAGTTGCCTGGGCTTCCACTGGGCCATCGAGGGCGACGCCAACCGCAACGCCACTGCGGAAGTCGAATACCGCGAAACGGGTTCCAAGAATTGGAAAATCGCCCAACCCCTCCTCCGTATCGGCGGGTTTCATGTCGGACGATCTTCGGATTGGCTGGACCACAAGGTGCCGCACGGGTTCGCGGGCAGCATCCTGGACTTGAAAGAAAACACGGAATACGAGGCGCGGATTACGGTGAAGGACCCGGACGGCGTGGGCGGAACGCCGGTTCAGACCGTCTCCGTCCGTACCCGCGCCCAGCCGAAAGCGGCGGAGGGCGGCAATGTCTATCATGTGTTCCCGCCGGGGACACCGGCCAACTGGACAAAAAATCAGTTCTCGAATCTTTACAAGGCCTACTACGGCGGCATGGGAAACGCCGGGGATTTCAACTTGGTTTGGGAGCGCATCGCCCAGCCGGGCGACACGATCCTCGTCCACGCCGGCGTTTACAAAGCCAACCTCAACCACTACACCGACCCGATGTGCGTCGTGCCCGACGGCGCCTACTGGCTCACGGCCAAAGGCACGAAGGAAAAGCCCATCGTCATCAAGGCCGCCGGCGATGGCGAAGTGGTGTTTGACGGCGCGGGCGCCGAGGTTTTGTTCAACATGATGGCCGCCGACTGGCACATCGTTGAGGGCATCACTTTCCGCAACTGCGGCTACGCGATCTTCGCGGGCCAGCAGCGGGTCGGCGGATGCGTGGGCCTGGCCGTGCGCAACTGCCGGTTCGAGAACGTGCGCGACGGCATCCACACGCTCTGGAACGGCGCGAAAGACTTTTACATCGCCGACAATGTCTTCCTCGGCCGGAACGCGCGCGACGGGTTGACCGGCTGGGGCGAGGCGGCGGACGGGTTTCTCAAGAGCAACACGGCGATCACGTTGCAGGGCGCGGGGCACGTCGTCCGCCGCAACGCCATCGCGTATTTCTGGCAGGGCTATCACATGGGCACGGCGTTCCAGGGTTTCGCGAGCGGCGGGGTGGCCTGCGATTTCTACGAGAACGACCTGTTCATGCTCGTGGACGACGGCATTGAAGTGGACGGATGCGTCCGCAACGTGCGCGTGCTGCGCAATCGCTTCACCAGCACCGGCTCGCCCCTGAGCGCCCAGCCGGTTTATGGCGGCCCCGCGTACTTCATCCGCAACGTGGCTTATCTCCACCGGAACGGATGCAAATTCCACGAGGCATGGCCCTCCGGCCTGCTGACGTATCACAACACGATGGTCGGCGGCGGCGGCGTCACCCACGGCTCTTACAGCAACGCACGGTTCCTGAATAACATCTTTATGCCCAACGAGGGGTCTTCGGTTGTGATGGCGTTGCCTTCTCCCGGCAATGAAGCCTATGCCGACCACAACGGCTACGGGCCGCAAACCAGATTCGTCATCTCCCGAGTGGACACGGCGGCGCCCATCATGGACAAAACCCGCGACCCGTATTATCCGCTCAAAAAGTATCCCGGCAAGAACGAGGAAACCGCCTACGATTCGATTGATGCTTTTCGTGTGGCAACCGGCCACGAAACGCACGGCATCGTCCTCGGGTTCGCCGCGTTCGAGAGCATGGCCCCGCCACCGAGACCCGAATGGAAAACTCCCACCCGGTCCCAGAGTCCAGCGGCGCTAAATTTCCAGCTTGCGGCCGGCGGCGCCGCCGTGGACCGAGGGCTCCCACTGGCCAATGTGAACGACGGGTTCTCCGGCCCGGCTCCCGATCTCGGGGCCCAGGAAGCCGGGGCGCCCGTTCCGCACTACGGCCCGTCGTGGGCCAAGGGTGATTTCGATTTCGCCAACGCCGGCGAACGGCCGCCGGAACCCGCCGCGCCGGCGGAGGCGCCGGCCGCCGATCTCCCGGCCTTCACGATCAAAGACGGGCGGCTGGCCGTGGAAGCGGAGGCATGCCATCTCACGCAGTATGACGTGGAAAAGGCGGCGGGATACTCGGGTGACCGGATGGTTATGCTCGCCAACCGAGGCCAGGCGCCGCGGGGGGAGATCGCTTTTCTGATGAAGGCCCCGCCGGGCCGCTACACGGCGCGGATCACGTTCTGCGATGAACATGACGGCGACAGTTCCTACGCGCTGTCCGTGGACGGCAAGACGGTGGCCGAATGGCGCGCGGACGCCAAGGATGGCGGTCCCGGAAAAGAACCGGAGAGCAAAAAGACCAAGATCGTTTCCGGTGTGGAGCTGGGGGAAAGTTCCACCGTGCGCTTGAGCGTCAAACGCGACAAGCGAGAGTATGGAAGAGTGGATGCCATGGAGTGGGAGGCGGAGAAATGAACAGGGACATGCATCCTGGCCCCGGAGCGATTCAAGCCGGGCGCGGAAACCCGGATGGGAAGAAAGGCGCAATCCAGGAATTTCTCCGCGCCCCGCGATACGCCCCGGCCATTATCCTGACCCTATTTTTGCTGGCGGCCGCCTCCGCGCAAAGCGCCGAGAACACACCCCGGCCCGGCGGCGGCGCGGGTCTCTCGCCGGCGACACTCCTCAAGCAGGCGGACCGCCCTCTCGGCCTCGTTCACTTTCCCCGTTGCGGTGACCCTGCTTTGCCGGTTGCCTTGGCCCAGGCCTCGCCGCAAACCCTGATGTTCGCCCAGCACGCCAATCCAAAGGTGGTCGAACAATTGCGCGGCGCGGCCGATCAAGCCGGCCTGCTCAATCGACGCATCGCCGTGGATGTGTGCGGCACGGACCGGTTGTTGCTTGTCGGGGGCAGTGCCGACCTCGTGGTGATGACCGATCTGAACGCCGCCGACCTTACGCCTGGCCTCGCCTCCGAAATCCGCCGTGTGCTCCATCCTTGGTTTGGTGTCGCCATTCTGGGCGATAGCAGCGGCGTGACGAAAGCGGAGGATTTGCTGAAATGGGCCAAGGCCATCTCCGGCGGGGCCGCGCCGCTGGATGGGGTGGGGGGATCGTTTGTCCGTGCCGAGGCGCCGCCGCTGGCAAATGCCGATGACTGGACCCATTGGTGGCACGGTCCCGACAACAACGCCGTCTCGGCCGACACCGCCTTCCGTCCCCCCGAGGCCATGCAGTGGGTGGGCAAACCCTATTTCTCCGGGCGCGTGGAATTGCCCATCATCTGCGCCGGACGGCTGTTTATGCTTTGGAACAGCGGGGGGCTCGATACGTCGCCGGAAGGCGCGCCGCGATTGCCGTCGTGGAACGGGGAACTGGGGTTTGACAAACCGTTTTACGACAATCGCAGTTCCGACAATTCCCGGATCCAAAACACGCGGGAAGGCCCGCTCCTCACCTGCCGTGCGGCCGGCTCGGGCGCCTGGCTTTGGTCCCGCCGGCTCTCCCCCGCCGCCTGGTTCCAGACCGCGCGCTCCTGCATGGCCGCCGATGCCAGAGCACTCCTCGTGGCCGATGGCGGCGTGGTCCTGGAGCTGGATCAGGCCACGGGCAAAACCCTTCGCGAAATCCCCTCGGGCAGCGGGGAAGTCCGCTGGCTTGCCGTGGCGGAGGACCGAGTTTTCATTCTCGGCGGTCCTCAGATGCGGGAATTCGATTGGCGCTCGGCTGAATTGATCTCGGCGTACCGTTCCGATGGATTGGTTCTTGCCTGTCTTGACCGCCAAACAGGCAAAGAGCAATGGCGGGTGGCGCGGGCCGCGGGCGAGCGGGCGTTTGACCCCCGCTCGCCGGCCGTTGCCAACGGGAGAGTTTTCACCTGCACCCAGGGCGGGCTGGCGGAAGCGCATGACATCAAGACTGGCGCCCCGCTCTGGAAAACCCCGATTGATAACACGGAAAACGATCTCGGCCCCTATGCCTGGGATCACATCAACCGCCACCCGGTCGTTGGCTACGCGATGGAGGGACTCTACATCATCGCGCGGTCCGATCGGAAAAGCAGCGTCGTGCTCTCCCAAGACGGCGGGGAAGAGGCCTGGAAGATCACACGCAAAGGCCGGGAACGGGCGCCCATGCCGCTGAGCCTGGACGGCAAAATCTGGATGGGCTCCGACGCCTTGGATCCCAAAACCGGCGCCGTCGTGCGCAACGTCGGCACGCTCGAACGTGGCGGATGCGCCCGAATGACCGCATCGCCGCAAGGACTCTTTGGAACGTGCGGGATGGCTTTTGACTTTCTCCGTGACAAGGGAATCAACCGTCTCCCCGCCAAGTCTTCCTGCGGCGCGGGCTCGTTTGTGGCCAATGGCCTGGCCTGGAAATTTCCGACCCCCTGTTCCGATTGCACCGAGTGGCGCGGGTTTATGATTCGCGGCGGCACGGCGCCCACTCCGCCGCCGCCTCAGCGCGTTTCCGCCAACACGCCTTCCACCCCGCGGGGTGATCCCACGGGTTGGACGAGCTACCGGGGCGGCCCCGCGCGTGCGGCCGCGGCAACCGCCGCCGTGGGGCGCACCCCGAAAGTTCTCTGGGAAACTCCGCCCCTTCATTCGCCCGGCCAACTTTCTGCGGAGCGCATTCTCCTCATGGATCCTGAAATCGTTTCCGCCCCGCCGGTGGTTGCCGGAAATCAAGCCATCCTTGGCGCCGGCGATGGGGTGGTTGAGGCCATCGCGCTGGACTCCGGCCGGCGGCTCTGGCGCGCTTTCACCGGCGGGCGCATCCACGGCAGTCCCACGGTATGGAAAGATCGCGTGTTTGCCGGCAGCGCGGACGGCTATCTCTATGCCTTCGCGCTGGCGGACGGAAGGGAACTCTGGCGCACACGGATCGCGCCCGATGCCGCCCGCATTCCGCTCTATGGGCAGATGGGGAGCCGTTGGCCGGTGCTTTCCAGTCCGCTTGGGATCGGCGACAGCGCCATCCTCGTTTCCGCCGGTCTCGCGGAAGGCATTGACGGTGTCTGGGTCGCGGCCGTGGCTCCGGCCACAGGCGAATTGCTCTGGTCGCAAAACGATTGGAAAGAGACCGGCACCGAGGGCATTCTCTCCGGCGCCGGGCAATTCGCGTTCAACGGTACGGACGCCATCTACCACGGCGGCGAGTCCCCCTTGCTCCGATTTGCTCCCGCCGACGGCAAGGCGACTCCCGCCCTAATTTTGCCCGATGAAGCCGAGGCGAAAAAACTCGGCGTTTACATGAGGAGCATTCAGGGAATCTACCGCAGCGCCAAGGGGCAGGACATAGGAATACTGGGCGCCGGCTGGACCGTTTTCGGCGGCCGGCGGCTGTTCATTGACCAATCCGAACCGGGCACGTGGCGCAACAGTTTGAGCTTCCATCATTCCGGCGCCGCGAAAGGGTTGCCCGTCATTCAAATCTCCGACAGCGTGTTGATGCCCGCCTGGGACGAGCGCGGAGCGGTGTTTATCATCGAAGGGCGCAAGAATCAGGAACTCGCCTTCATCCCGGCCGACGCGCTTCTTAGCCTCCTTAAGGAAAAGATGGAAGGAACTCCCGCCGAACCCGCGGCCAAGGGAGATTCCCATCAACTCATCAGAACAATTTCCCTGAAAGACGCGGCATCTGCGCTCTGGAGAAAACCGCTTCCGGAGAGGGGATCGGTCCGCGCCGCCGTGCTCGCATCGGATGCCGCGCTGGTGGCCGTTGGCAGCGACAAATACAGCCGCCTCATCGCTTTCCCACGCGAGACGGGTGAAGCAGTGTGGACGCTGCCGCTCCCGGAAACAGTGGTTTATGACGGACTGGCCATCGCGGCCGACGGCACAGTGGTGGTGGCGTTGCGGGACGGCGGTCTCGTGGCCGTGAAATCAGACACGACAGAAAACCGATGAAACCACGCCGCTTGACCGCCGTGCTTTGCCTGGTCTCCGGGTTCTTGGGAGCGCCGGGCGCCCAGGCCAACGACCGCGCGCGCGCGGGCGAGTTGATCCTCGAACGTCCGACCCTCCACTCCCTCGGGTTCGAGTGGCGGGTGGAAGGCGACGCCAACGGCAACGCCGGGGCCGCGGTGCGCTACCGCAAGAAGGGCGCGGCGGAATGGCGCCAGGCGATGGAACCGTTCCGAACGGGGCTGGGCGTGCGCATTGACAACTCGATGATCGGGCGCGGCGCGTTTTACGTCCTCCCGGACGCCCTTGCGGGCAGCATCTTTGACCTCGAGCCCGGCACAGACTATGAAGTCGAGCTTGCGCTCGAAGACCCCGACGGCGTGGAGGGACCGGCCACCCGGACCTTCGCGCAGCGCACCCGGCCCGAGCCGTCCGTTCCCGGCGCGCCGGTGGAAGTCCGGCATGTTTATCCGCCCGGCCACGAGGGTGCGAAGGAGAAACCCGCGTTCGAGAACGTAATGCATGCGGTCAACGGCTACCCGCCCATCTGCGACACCTACCAGACGCTCCATCCCCACGCGGCCAAACCCGGCACGGTGATCAAAGTCCACGGCGGGTTGCACACCTACGACAACAACCTCTACTGGAAAAATAACAAACCGCAGTTCAGCTACTGGCTGCACGGCATGATCACGCTGGTGGCCAATGGAACACCCGCTCAGCCCATCTTCATCGTGGCGGCGGGCGATGGCGAGCCGGTCTTCGACGGCGGCGGCGCGGCGGTCCTGTTCAACGTCCGCTCGGCCGATTACCTCCACTTCGAGGGGCTCACCGTCCGCAACTGCGACATGGCGTTCTTCGGCGGATTCCAGGGCGAACGCGGCGGCGGGTGCAAGGGGCTCACCGTGAAAGATTGCCGCATTGAGGGGGTCATCACCGGCATCCTGGCCCAGGACGGGCGGTCCGAGGACTTTGCCATACTCGACAACACCATCACCGGGCGGAATCCCGCGGACAAGCTTGGCCACTTCGGCAGCACCACGGCCGGCTACGCGGTGAATCTCGGCGGCCAGGGGCATGCCGTGGGGCACAATCGCGCGGCGAATTTCTGGGACGGCATCAACGTCTTCACCAGCGCGCTGGCCGACCCGGCCCTTGGCCAGCAGGCCCGCGCCATCGACATCTACAACAACGACATCGCGAACTGCTCGGACCAGTTCATTGAAGCCGACGGCGGATACGCCAACATCCGCGTGCTGCGCAACCGGATGTTCAACTGCCCCAGCCAGCCGGTCTCCTGCCAGCCCGTGCACGCCGGGCCCGTCTATTGGATTCGCAACATCCTCTGGAACGTTTGCGGCGGCAGGATGAACATGAAAAACAACAACGGCACGCAAGCCTACGCGTTCCTGCACAACACGTCCTCCACGCACATGAAGATGCCGCCCAATCAAGGGTATCCGCCGGAGAAAACCTTCTGGCGCATCCACAACAACCTCTGCGTCGGGCCCGGCGGGAACGGCCTGGCGCTGGCGGAATACGCCGCCGCACCGCCCGACCCGCGGCGCGCCGTCAGCCACAACGCCTACAATCGCGCCGCCGGGAATGCCCCCTGCAAGATCGGCAAGGAAAACTTCCCGTCGCTCGATGCCATGCGCGCGGGTACAGGATTCGACCGCGGGAGCATTTTCGTGGATGGCTACGAGGTCTTTGCCAAAGCCGCCGAGCCGCCCCACGCGAAGGGCGGCACCCCGCTGGCCGCGCCCGATTCGGTCGATCTTTCCCCCAAACCCGGCGCGGGCGCCGTGGACGCCGGCATCGCGATTCCCGGGGTCAATGACGGTTTCGCGGGCCGGGCTCCCGACATTGGGGCGCTTGAGGCCGGAAGACCGCCGCCAACGTATGGGCCGCGCACCGGCGGCAACACCCAAGACGCGGCAACCCGCGCGGCAACCATAACGGCTCCCTGAGCCCCTGGGATGGCGCCCGGCGCGGACTCCCGGAGCGGCGGGGGCGGGTTTGCCCGTTCGCGCCGCAAAGGGCCGCAGGGAGTGGGCCAATTCCGTGCGTGACGTTCCCCCTGGGCGCTCTAATACGTAAGAGTTATGGAAAGCGCAGACATCGCCCCAGCCGCGGCGCCCCAGCCGAAGGGGCTTGCCCTCAAGTGGGCGCGGATGGCGGCCCGCGGGGAACGGTACAGGATGAACATCCGGCAGTCCGTGGTCATGTGCGGGCGCCTCGCGAAGTACCTCAAGCCCTACCGCGGGCGGTGGGTCGCCGGACTGGTGCTTGGCGGCCTGTATGGCGCCTGGGTCGGGGTCTTGATCCCGGCGTTGGGCAAGAGCCTTGAATTTCTGGAATCCAGCAACCGCGAAATGCCGCTGTGGCAGCTCATTGCCGCCGCCAGCCTGCTTCCCGCCTATTTTTTGATCCGCGCCATCCTGGCCTATCTCAACGTGTACTGCCTCATGTGGGTCGGCCTCCGGGTGCTGTTCGATCTGCGCACCGACCTCTTCGCCCACCTCCAGCGGCTTTCCATCGACTACTTTTTCAAGGAACGCTCCGGAATGATCCTGCAACGGATCATGCAACGGACGAAGATGATCCAGCAGGCCCTTGTCGGCACCGTGTCCGACATCGTCAAACAGCCCCTCGCCATCCTCGGCACCACCGCCGTGCTCCTGTACAAGGACCCGACCTTCACCCTCCTGGCCATGGCGTTCATCCCGCTCAGCATCCTTCCCGCCCTCATCATGGGCTACGTCATCCGCAACAAAGGCCGCCAGGAGGAGGAACTCGAAGGCACCACCATGTCCATCCTCCAGGAGAACCTTCTCGGCGCGCGCGTCGTGAAGTCCTACGCCCGCGAGGACGAGGAGGTGAAGCGCTTCCGCGACGCCGCCAGGCGCGAGTACGGCATGGCCATCCGCTCGCGGCGCCTGCTGGAGCTCACCAGCCCGACCGTGGAGGTCATGGGCTCCCTCGGATTCGCCGCGGCCATCGTTTACGGCGTGCACACGGACATGGAGGTCAAGAAACTGGTGCAACTTGTCGCCGGGCTCTTCCTGTTGTACGACCCCTTCAAGCGCCTGAGCAAAATCTACGTCCACATCCAGCGCATTGGGGCCTCGCTGGAACGCCTTTTCGAGCTTCAGGACACCAAGCCCGCCATCACCGACGCCCCCGGCGCCATCGCCATCTCCGGCGCCCAGGGCCGCTTCGAGTTGCGCGACGTGGTGTTCCTCTACAACAAACGGGATGAACGCCCGAAGAAGCTCAAGATCACGCCGCTGCCTGGCGACGAGGAAGAAACCGATGAGGAGGAAGCGGAACTGGAACGCCGCGAACGCGTCCGCCCCGAGCGCGCCCTGGACCGCGTCTCCCATACGTTTCAACCCGGCAAATACTACGCCCTCGTCGGCCCCTCCGGCGCCGGCAAGTCCTCCATCTTCATGCTCCTCCTGCGCCTCTACGACCCCAACCACGGCGCCGTATTCCTCGACGGCAACGATCTTCGGAGCATCACGACCGGGTCCCTCCGCGAGCAGATCGGCCTCGTTTCCCAGGAGGTCTTCCTGTTCCACGACACCATCTACAACAACATCCTCTATGGCCGCCCCAAGGCCAGCGCCGAGTCCGTCCGCACCGCCGCCAAACGCGCCTTTGCCGACGAGTTCATCGAGCGCCTGCCCGAAGGCTACGACTCCGTCGTTGGCGACAAGGGCTGCCGCCTCTCCGGCGGCCAGGCCCAGCGCGTCAGCCTCGCCCGCGCCTTCCTCAAAAACGCCCCCATCCTCCTCCTCGACGAGGCCACCTCCGCCTTGGACGCCGAAAGCGCCGCCAAAGTCCAGGAAGCCATCGACCGCTTCTGCGTCGGGCGCACCGTGATCGCCATCGCCCACCGCCTGGCCACGGTTCAACGCGCCGACGAAATCCTGCTCATGGAAAAAGGGCGCGTCACCGCCACCGGCAGGCATGAGGAGCTTCTCGCCTCCTCCCCCCAATACCGCAGGATGTGCGAATTGCAGTTTGGTTGACAAGAACTCACCGCATCCACCAAACCGCCTCAGGTTCCCCTACCCGCACCGTTTCGTTCGTCGCCGGGCCGCGCCACGCTTCCGTCCCGTTCCAGCGGATCGACAACTCCCCCTCCGCACCCAGCTTCTCCGGCGCCACGACCAACCCCGGCACGTTCTCGCTGGTGATTTCCAGCACTCCCGTCCCAAACGCGCACCGGTAGCGCGGCACCGGGCCGTCCACCGCCGCCCGCGCCATCCCCAGGTACACGCCCCGGATGCCCGGCCACCGCCGGTCGTCGCTCGCGTAGGACCACTCCCCGGAAACCCGCCGGCGATGCTGGAACAGCCACCCGCACACGCGCCGGAATTCCGCGTGCGGAAACGTGTGCGGCACGTTTTCGACAATCCGCAGCTCGCACGGCACGCCCAGCGCCCGCAACCGCGCGTGCAGCGCCCTGGTGCCCGGAACCATTCTCTCGTCCAGCGCCCCGGACCACAAATACGCGGGCAACCCGCCCCATTGCTCCACGTACCGCGGAATGCCCGTCGCCGCCCACGGCCCGCACGTTCCCGCAAACGCCAGTCCCGCCCACAGATCGGGCCGGTGATTCGCCAGCGTCGCCACGCCGTTGCCGCCCATCGAGAAACCCGCCAGGTAAATCCGGTCCGGGTCGATGTTCGCCTCCTTGCGGACCTTCTCCAGAATCTGGAACACGTCCTCCTCCGCCAACCCTTCGTACATCGAATTCCCGCGCGCCCAGGGCGCCAGCACAAACGCGCCGTGCAACGGGTCCCGCGCCTTCCCCGTCTTGGGCTCCGACGTGAACAGGGTGTCCTGCCCCCGGTTGTCGAATGCCGTCGCCAAACCCACTACCGGGTTGTCCGGCCCCGCCCCATGCAGGTACACCACCAGCGGCCACGCCTTTCCAGGATCGTAGTCCACCGGCCACTGCAGCGCGTACCATTGCAAGGTCCGGTCCGCTTCCGACAAAATCGCGTCCACCAACGGCATGTGCCGTTCCCGCCGGGTTCCCACGGTCTCCGGCGCCAGGCGCAGGATCGTTTCCACGGCGGCCAACACCGCGCTCCGCTCCGCCAGGTCCCCCGCTTCGGCCAAATCTTCAACCCCGCGCGCCACCAACCGCCGCACCACCTCCCAATGCCGCCGTTCCGCACCGTCCGCCTTCCCCAGCGCATCCTCCACCCACGCCGCCAGCCGCCCCGCCGCAATCGCCGGCGAGCGCAACGCGATCTCCTCCCGCAGCCCGCCCACGCTCACCACCACACGGTCCCCGCGGACCAAGCGCGCCGGGATCGACAGGGCCACGCCGCAGGTCCCAGGCGCGACCCGGCCCCGCAACTCCCCGTGGTCCCAGCCCGCCGCCACCTCCGCGCCCTCCGGCGCCGCCACCACGATGCGCGTCTCCCCCGCCTCGCCCACCAGGCGCGTCCGCGCGGGCAGCACGCGCGGCTCCCCGCCCTGCGCCAGCCGGAAACCCGCCATCTCCCGCGGTTTGCCGTCCCTGCCCCGGATGGTTCCCCATGGCACGTCCGGCTTCTGGTCCCCGGCCTGCGCCGCCAGCGCCGCCAGGCGCACCGTGCCGCCCGCCCCCGGCTTGCGCGCCATCAACCGCCACGGCGCCACCACCTCGTAAACCGTCAGCCCCTTCTTCCGGTCCCTGGCCACTGTCTTGACGCACTCCGCCGGCAGCGCCCCGGCAAAATCGGGGTCCCCGTGCTCCGCCACGCGCGCCTCCGGCCCGTCCGCCCCCAGGCCCGCCACCACCAGCAAATCGTCCTCCCCCAGCGCAAACCCGGCGCCCGGACCGCTGTCGCCATCCCCCAAACCGTCCAGCGCCACGTACACGCAGTCCCCCCGCCACAGGTTGCCCCCGCGGAACGAGTTGGTGTGCGCCGGTTCCGCCACCTCCACCCGGACGGCCAGCCCAAGCTCCGTCTCCCACGCCCAACCCCGCATCTTGACCTCGCCATCCCCCGCGCTCCACAGCGGCGCCGCGGCCCCGGAGAACGCCGTTCCCAATGCCGGCGCCGCAGCATCCGCCGGCGCCCAAGGCTCCATCCGCGCCTCCGCCCCCGGCGCATCCCCGGCCCCCGCCACGATCCGCATCCCCGCCACGAACACGCCCGTCCAGAACAACCTGCGCATGCCCACACCCTTACACCAACGCCCTCCGCGCCAACAATCATGAATCGTCCGGCGCGTTCCAAGAATTCACTTGCCTTCCCTCCCAACCGCCCTTGGCTCTCTTCATGAACCTTCGCGGTCCCGCGATCCTCATCGTCCTTGCCCTCCTCGGATTCCTCGTTGTCGCCGCCATCCGCACCGTCCCGGCCGGCCACGTTGGCGTGGTCGATCTCTTTGGCAGGGTCAGCGACGAGACGCTGCCCCCCGGCATCCATCTGGTCAATCCCCTGGCCAAAGTGCCGCGCATGACCATCCAGACGCGGGAGATCAAGGAGGTCATGGACACGCCCTCCCGCGAAGGCCTCAGCGTCCACCTGGAGCTCAGCCTCCTGTTCCACCTCGACTTCACCAAGGCCGTGGATGTTTATAAGACCGTCGGCATGCAGTACGCCACCATCATCGTCGAACCCAATTTCCGCAGCGCCGTGCGCGAAATCACCAGCACCTACGACGCCAAGACGCTCTACTCCTCCGAGCGCGACCGCCTCGGCCAGGAAATCGCCAAGCTCGTCTCCGTCGCGCTCAACAAACGCGGCGTCCAGGTCGAAGCCGTGCTCATGCGCCAGGTCGGCCTCCCCGCCAAGGTCAAGGCCGCCATCGAGGAAAAACTCAGCGCCGAACAGGATGCCGCCCGCATGGAGTTCGTGCTGCTCAAGGAAAAACAGGAGGCCGAACGCAAAAAGATCGAGGCCGACGGCATCGCCAGCTTCCAGCGCATCGTCAGCGAGGGCATCAACGAAAATCTCCTCCGCTGGAAAGGGATCGAAACCACCAAGGACCTCGCCCTCAGCCCCAACTCCAAAATCGTCATCATCGGCTCGGGCTCCGACGGCCTCCCCCTCATCCTAGGCGGCGACACGCCCGCCGCTCCCGCGGCCAGGCCGCAGCGGTAAGACGGATAAGAATCGCGCCGCGGCGCGCCTCATTTTTCACTCCGTCCTCACGCCGCCGCCACCGCCGCGCACGCCGCTTCCCACGCCTCGTTCAACCCCGCCAACCGCTCCGTGATCTCCCGCATCTCGCGCGACAGCCCCACCACGTCCCCGCCCCCCGCGTAAAACTCCGCATCCTCCAGCTTCGCCGTGATTTCCTTCTGGCGCGCCTCCAGCCGCAGCACCTCCGCTTCCACCTCCGCCAATTCCGCCTGCGCCCGCCGCCGCGCCTCGGCGCGCACCCGCCGCTCGTCCGCCTCCCGCCGCTTTTGTTCCCGCGACTTGCCAGGCGACCCGCCGCGTCCCCCCGGCCCCTCCCCGGCATCGGCCTCCGCCGCGGTCCCCGGCTGGTTGTTTCCCAGCCGCTCCCCGGCCACCAATCCGCTCCGCGCCGACTTGGCGCCCGACTTCTCCAAATAGTAGTCGTAATCCCCGGCATAGGCCACGGGCGTCCCCGCGCTGATGTGCAGCACGGTCCTGGCGACGGCCCGGATAAAATGCACGTCGTGGCTGATGAACACCAGCGTCCCTTCATACCCCTCCAGCGCGGCGATCAACGCGTCGATGCTGGCCATGTCCAGGTGCGTCGTCGGCTCGTCCATCAGCAGGAGGTTCGGCGGGTCCAGCAACAGTTTCACCAGCGCCAGCCGCGATTTCTCCCCGCCCGACAACACGCCCACCCGCTTGAACACGTCATCGCCCGAGAACAAGAACGCGCCCAGCACCGTCCGCGCCGTCTCCTCCGGGACCGGCGCCGGGATCGACATCACCTCCTCCAGCACCGTCCGTGACGCCTCCAGCATCTCCACGCGGTTCTGCGCAAAGTAACCCGCCTTCACGTTGTGCCCCAGCGTCCGCCGCCCCTGCTGCACCGGCAAAACGCCTCCGAGAATCTTCAGCAGGGTTGATTTCCCCGCGCCATTCGGCCCCACCAGCACCGTCCTTTGTCCGCGCTCGAACTCCAGGTCAATCCCCCGGTACACCACCAGATCGCCGTACGCATGATGGACGCCCTCCAGCGAAACCACCCGCTGCCCGCTCCGGGGCGGCTGCGGAAAACGGATGCGGATTCGCCTGTCCGCCGACTCCGGCGCGTCGATCTTTTCCATCCGCTCGATCTGCCGCAGCTTGCTCTGGGCCTGGGACGCCTTGCTCGCCTTGGCCCGGAACCGGTCGGCAAACCGCTGCAACCGCTGGATTTCCGCCTGCTGGTTCTTGTACGCCGCCGAATGCTGCTCCTCCCGCGCCGCGCGCTGGACCAGGTACTCGTCGTAATTGCCCCGGTAGGCCGCCACTCGGCGGCTCCGGATTTCCAGAATCGTCCCCGCCAGATCGTTCAAGAACGCGCGGTCGTGCGAAATCATCAGAATCCCGCCCGGATACGCCCTGAGATGGTTCTGGAACCAGCCCAACGACTCCAAATCCAGGTGGTTCGTCGGCTCGTCCAGCAGCAGCAGGTCCGGTTCCTTCACCAACAACCGCGCCAGATGCGCCCGCATGATCCAGCCCCCGCTCATCGTCCGCGCCAAGCGGCCGAAATCCGATTCGCGGAACGCCAGGCCGCTGAGAATCCGTTTGGCCTTCGGCTCGAGCTGGAACCCGCCCAGCGCCGCGTACTCCGCCTGCGCCTCGTGGAACAGGTCGGTGTCACCGGCCCCCGCGCGTTCGCATTCCGACAAGGTCCGCCGCAGTTCCGCGTGCCGTGGCGTGACGCCCAGCGCCAGCTCCAGCACGGTCTCGTCCCCCGTCGCCGCCGTCTCCTGGGGCAGATGCCCTATCACCGTCCCCCGTTGTACCACCACCGCGCCCGAGTCGGGGGATTGCTCCCCAAGGATCACCGAAAAGAGGGTTGTCTTCCCGGCGCCGTTCGGGCCGACGATCGCGGCGCGGTCGCCGTGGTTGATCGTGAGGGAAACCTCCTCGAACAACACGCGGCCGCCGAACGCCTTGCTGACCTGGGAAAGGGTGATCACGGGGGGCTATCC
>CAYSZK010000016.1:3225-4880 GCA_964435495.1 uncultured Verrucomicrobiales bacterium | reverse complement strand
CCGCCGTGCCCTCCAAGCTTTCGCGCGATGGGTGGCCCACCACGCAATCTCGCCCGCACCCTTGCCGCCATGGTGCTTGCCGCGGCCGCCGCCGCCGCGGTTCGCGCCCAAACCAACGCGCTTCTTACCCCCGCGTACGATCCCCTTCGCATCCCCGCGTCCGCCGTGCCCGCCGCCCTGGACCCCGCCGCCCGTTCCTCCCTCGCAACCCACCTGGCCGGGTATGTCCAGACGCTGACCAACAAGACGCCCGAGACCCTGCGCTGGCTCAACCGCGCCATCCCCATGGCGCTGGCGCTCGACGGCAACAACAAGGCCGCCTACGTGCTGAATGCCCGGCTCTCCCGCAACGAAGCCTTCCTCCCAGCCCGTTCCGCCGATCCCACCCTTTTCAGTTCCAACGTCGTCGCCGCCCTCCAGCCTTTGCTTGCCTCCACCAACAGCGCCGCCGGCCCGTTCGCCGCCCTCCTCCTCGATCTCGCCGTCGCCGCCGACCCCGCCAACACCGACGCCGCGTTCGAGCTGGAAAAACTTCGCGCCGCCGGCTTCAGCCCCGACTGGACCGCCCTCGGCCCCGCCGCCTCCGCCGCGGGCGGGCCAACGTCACGGCCGGCCGGACCCATCGCGCCCGCCGTCGCCGAAGGATACCGCTCCGAACCGCGCAAACCCGCCCGCGGCCAGTCCAAGATCAACGGCCTCGTCGTCCTGGAACTCGGCGGCGGCAACTCCGCCGGGGCGCCCATGGAAATCATCGCCACCGCCGAATCCACTTCCGCCACCGCGCCGGCCACCCTCAGCGCCACCGTTGGCGCCCTCATGCGCAACTCCTTCCACGAAGCCCTCCGCGCCGTCAACGTCCGCTACCCCGTCCTCGACAACCACCGCCCCGTCGCCGTCACTTTCGACCGCCAATACCAGCCCAAGGACGGCCCCTCCGCCGCCACCGCCTTCGGCCTGCTCCTCCTCTCGATGTACGACAACATCGATCTCGACCCCAAATGCGCCGCCACCGGCGACTTGTCCGCCGACTGGAAAACCCGCGCCGTCGGCGGCATCACCGGCAAAATCCGCGGCGCCGCGCGCAAAGGCATCGAAATCGTCATCGTCCCCGCGGAAAACACCGCCGCCGTCGAGGACATGGCCGTCGCCGGCGAAGGCGCCACGCTCTGGAATGTCCAGGTCTTCAGCGCCGCGACGCTCTCCGAAGCCCTCGAAATCGCCCGCACCGACCGCGACCCGCGGCTCGCCTCCGCCATGGACCAGTTCCGAGAGATCCAGGAGGGCATTCGCGCCCGCCGCTACATGCCCGAAATGAGTTCCCCAGCCTTTCGCGCCGCCCTCAGCGGCGTTCTCGACGGCTGCACCAACCACCTCACCGCTTCGATCCTGCACCGCATGCAAACGGGCCGCTGGAACGCCCGTTTCTCCCTGAAAGGTTCCGCCGAACGCCTTCTCGGCGCCTGCGAACCCTTCTTCGACGCGCTCGAATCCGGCAACGCCCAGGTCGCCGACGTCTCCGCCGCCGATTGCGCCGCCACCCGCGAACGCCTCGAAGCCATCAGCCTGCGCATCGACCCGCGCCTGCGCAACCTCCGCGACGGCCTCCTCAAAATGGTCACGGAATGGGAGAGCGCCGCCAAACGCAGCAGCCCCTC
>CAYSZK010000016.1:0-3125 GCA_964435495.1 uncultured Verrucomicrobiales bacterium | reverse complement strand
TTTTCGGCTGGTTTTTCGGCGGGGATGCGGCAGGCTCCCCCCATGTGCGGGATTGTGGCCTACGCGGGGCGCCGGGAGGCGTCCGATGTCTTGATCGAGGGCCTGCGCCGGCTGGAATACCGGGGCTACGACTCGGCGGGCATTGGCGTGCTCAACGGGGCCAGTCTCCGGGTGCGCAAGCGCGCCGGGCGCATTGACAACCTCAGCCGGCTGCTGGCCGAGGAGCCCGCGCCGGGTTGCACCGGCATCGCCCACACCCGTTGGGCGACCCACGGCGAACCGACCGACGGCAACGCCCACCCGCACACCGACCAATCCGGCAAGCTCGCCCTTGTCCACAACGGCGTGATCGAGAATTACGCCGCCCTCCGCGACCGCCTCGCCAAGGCCGGCCACACGTTCCGTTCCCAGACCGACACGGAGGTTCTCGCCCACCTCGCCGGAGCGCACTACGACCGGCTCCCCGAAGGCCCGGACCGGCTGGTCGAGGCGGTGAAGGCCGCCTTGTTGGAAGTGACCGGAGCCTACGGCATCGCGGTGGTGCATCAGGACAGGCCCGGCGAGGTCGTGGGCGCGCGGTGCGGCAGCCCGCTGGTCATGGGCGTGGGCGAAGGCGAGCTCTTTCTGGCCAGCGACGTCGCGCCGCTGGTCCCCTACACCCGGAACGTGATTTACCTGAATGACCAGGACATCGCCCACTTCCAGGAGGGCCGGTACCGCGTCACGTCCCTGACCCAGGACGCCATCGAACGCACCGTCAGCCAGGTGGATTGGGATTTGCAGGCGGCGGACAAGGGGGATTTTCCGCATTTCATGCTCAAGGAAATCTTTGAGCAACCCGCGTCTCTGGAGAACGTCCTGCGCGGGCGCTTGAGCCTTGCCGACGCCAGCGCGCGCCTGGGCGGCATCAGCCTGGAGCCCGCCGAGCTGGCGTCGGTCAGCAGAATCATGCTGATCGCGTGCGGCACCGCGCTGCACGCGGCCAAGGTGGGCGAGTACGTGCTGGAAGAACTCGCCGGCATCCCGGTGGAGACCGATTTCGCCAGCGAATTCCGCTATCGGAACTCGCCGCTGGACCCCAGGACGCTGGTCTTTTTCGTCAGCCAGTCCGGAGAAACGGCGGACACACTGGCGGCCATGCGCGAGGTCCGGCGCAAGGGCCTGCGCGCGTTGGGCATTGTCAATGCCGTGGGCAGCTCCATCGCCCGCGAAAGCGACGGCGGCGTCTATCTGCACGCGGGCCCGGAGATCGGCGTGGCGGCGACCAAGTCGTTCACGTCCCAGGTCACGGCCTTCATCCTGCTGGCGCTGATCCTGGGCCGGGCGCGGCAGTTGTCGGTGCTGGAGGGCCAGGCGGTCGTCGAGGCGCTGGTGAAGATGCCGTCGCAGGTGGCCGGCATCCTGCGCCAGAGCGGCGCGATCCAGGCGATCGCGCGCAAGTACGCCAGGGCGCGCAGCATGCTGTTCCTCGGGCGCCAGGCCAACTACCCCGTCGCCATGGAGGGCGCGCTCAAGCTCAAGGAAATCTCCTACATCCACGCCGAGGCGTATCCGTCCGCCGAACTCAAGCACGGCGTGATCGCCCTGATTTCGCCGGACCTGCCCACCGTGGCGATCTGCCCGCGGGACGGGGTGTACGACAAGAATATCAGTTCGATCCAGGAGGTGCGGGCGCGGAAGGGGCCGGTGATTGCCGTGGCAAGCGAAGGGGACAACCATATCGCCTCGGTGGCCGACGACGTGATCCGCGTGCCGGCGACCCATCCGGCCGTGCAGCCGATCCTCAACACCGTGCCGCTGCAACTGTTCGCCTACCACATCGCCGTCGAACTCGGCTGCGACGTGGACAAGCCCCGAAATCTCGCAAAATCGGTGACCGTGGAGTAGCGCGGGCGCCCTACCCCGGCCGCGGCGGACTGGCGGCACTGGCCCGCGGAACGTATTCCGCCGGGACGCTGACGACCGTCTGCCGGGCCTGCTCGTGGGTCACTTTGCCCACGGCAATGTCCACCGCCAGGCGCACCGCGGCGGCGCCCAGCATTCCAGACCGGTAACTCACCGAGCTCAGCGCCGGGATGGCCGAAGAGGCAAAATGGTCGTCGAATCCAATCACCGAAATGTCGCGCCCAGGATGCAGCCCCCGTTCGCGCATCCAGGCGTAAAAGCCAAGGGCCACGAAGTCGTTCCAGCACACCGCCGCAGTGGCGGTCGGGCGCCTCGGAATCGCGGCCTCGATCACCCGCGTCCAAAAACCTATGGAATCCTCCACCCGCGAAAAACTGCGCAAGGCGCTTCCCGGCAGGTTGATCTTGGACAACTGCAGGCCGAGCTCCTTCGCCCGCGCCGTGACCGACTCTTCGCGGTCGGCCGAAGCGGCCTGCGCCTTCGGTTCCACGCCGATCCAAAGCAGACGGGTGTGCCCCAGCGCCGCCAGATGGGACACGGCGCCGGCAAATCCCGGACGCGCGTCGAGCCGGACCGTGGGGACGCGGGGGGGCGGGTCCGCGGCGTTAAGCACCACCGGCGGGATCGACAAGCGATGCCACATCTGGGATGCCTCCCCGCCCAGCACAACGATGCCGTCCGCGCGCCCCTGGGACAGGCAGGCTTCGGACGCCTGGACCGGCTGGCCCCGCCCCGAGAGAAGGATGACTTCATAACCGGCCTTGAGCGCTTCGTCCTCGGCGCCGACGACAATCGGACCCCAAAAGTAGCCCGATTCGGCCCCCAACTCCGGCACCATGAACCCCAGCGTGAACGACCGGCCTGCGGCCAGGGACCGCGCGGCAAAGTGGGGAATATAATTGAGCTTCCGGGCGGCGTCGCGGACACGGCGCACAACGGCGGGCGTGATCTTGAGCTCCTCGGCGCGGCCTGTGAGAACGTAGCTGACCGAGGCGCGGGTCACCCCCGCGAGGGCGGCCACGTCATTCTGGGTGACGCGGCGTGGGCGCGATTGCATGATGCATAATGGCACCGCACAGCGAAAAAGGAAGCCGGAAGTCGCCTAGCAGCCTGTCGGACTTACCGCGCGGGCGGCGCTGGAAGGAGTTGGGGTGGCTGGCGAGGAGCGGGTGAGGGAGAATCCCCCCAGCGGGCTTTGACCGAGCCCGCGACACGGCCAG
>CAYSZK010000015.1:26271-55832 GCA_964435495.1 uncultured Verrucomicrobiales bacterium | reverse complement strand
AGGGAATAGACCATGAAGTTCATCGCCATGGTGTGCGCCGCGTTCTTCTCCCGGGTGAACCCGGTCTCCACCAGCGCAAACCCCGCCTGCATCAGCATCACGAGGAATCCCGCCACCAGCGTCCACACCAGGTTCACCGCCACCGTTTGCGCCGAATCGACCGCCCCCGCCTCCCCGGCCGCCGCTCCCTCCGCGGCCGCCTGGCCCTTGAGGCTCTCCAGTTGCTCCCGCAACCCGCGCGCCGCCGCTTCCAACTCCCGCACTCGCGCATCCGTGGCCGCCGCCGACTGTTTCACGCTGTCCAAACCCGCCTTGACAACGCCCAAGGCCTCGGACCCGGCGCTTGGCGGCAACCCGGACGCGGCGGGCGCCGGCGCGGCGGCCGGGCCGGGCTCCGGCAACGGCGGCTCCACCGCGCCCATCGGTGTTTGCCCCCACGCACCGGCCGCCCACCAGGCCGCCAGGAACGCCCCAAGAATCGCCCGCGGCCCGCGCACCCGCGTTCCCAGCCGCACCACACTGTTCAGGATCATAATCACTCGCGAAAAGCCACAGCAACCGCCATGCCAACCACCCGGCCTTTGCGGGTTACCGTATCCGCTTGCCCCGCCAGTACAGAGGCGCACCCGCAGCCTCGCGCCCCTCGGGCGCCTCGGGCGCTGGCTCCGGTTGCCCCGATGCGCCGGACCGCCCCGCCTCGACAATCTCAATCATTCCCGCCCGCCGAAACCGCCCCAGCACCGCCCGCACGCTCTCCAAACTCATCCCCGCCGCTGCCGCGATCTCCGAAACCGTCCGCACCCCGTCCGCAAGCAGCAGCAGCGACAAATCCCGCGGCGTGGCCTGAAGCCCCGTGGCCTGAACCCCCGGCTGGTACGCCACCACGTCCTCCGGCCCCGGCATCGACTCGCGCACGGCCCGAAGTTTGTCCAACTGCCCCCGCAGGGTCTCGACCAAGCGCCCCGTCGGAATTTCCGCCAGCGACCGCCCCGGCGCCACCGTTTCGCCCGCGTCAAACGCAAACGCGGCGTCCATGCGCTCCGCCAACGCGGCCAATGCGTCCAGCCCCTGCGCCAATCCCGTCTCCGCATGCACGACCGCCCCCAACTGCAGATAGACCGCCCCAATGGCCTCGTCCTCGAGAATCCGCAGAACACCCGTCTGCGACGAGGACGCCAGCAGCCGCAGCACCTCTCCCAAATCCATTGTTTGAAACGAACCCGAAAACATTACGTCCTGTCTGTATTCTGCCGAACCACTGTCTAAAAACGCGCGCCGACGTGGGCGGCGCCCGGCTTGGACGGCGGCGGCACCTGGTGCAAGCAACTTCCGTGCTAGCCGTCGCAGACCACGTCCCAAGGTTCCCGGTTTCCGCCGTTTCGGCCTGTGCCGGAGCGCTCTGGCACAAATCGTGCTTCGGCTGAGCCCATGACTATCGGCGTTGCCGTTGCCGATCCCGCCGCCGCGGAATGGATTCAGCTCAGCCTCGCGTCGCTGCCAGGCCTGGCGGCCACCCCGTTTCCCGCCGCCGAAAGTCCCGACCCCGCGATTCTCATCATCGACGGCGACCAGCCCGGGCCGGATTTCATGCGGGGATTCACGGCCCTTTGCCAGCAAGGCGGCCCCCGCCACGCCATCATTTTGGGCGCCACGTCTTCCCCGGTCGCACGCATGTGCGAATGGGATTCCGCCACGACGATCTTCCTTACCAAACCCTACCAACTCGCCGACCTCCGCGACACTGTGGCCGCCCTTGTCGCCCCCGCCGCTCCGCCCGGCGCCGCACGCCATCCCCACGCCGCGTCCAGCCCCATCCAGCTCGGTTATCTGTCCACGCTCCGGCTTCCCGACCTTCTGCAAATGCTCTGCCTCAGCCAGTGGACCGGCCAGATTCTCGCCACCAACCTCGCCACGGGCGCCCGAGGCGAAATCTTCGTCAACGACGGCGTCCTGATCCACGCCGCAACAGGCGGGCAGCAGGCCGAGGCCGCCTGCATCCTCATGCTCAACTGGGGCCGCTGCGAGTTCCGGTTCGTTGAAAAGCATCCCCCCGTGCTCCAGTCCATCCGCGCCCACTGGCAGGAAGTCCTCCTCGAAAGCGCGCGGTTGCTGGACGAATCCCGAAAGGGCGCCCATGCTTGAGGCCGAGCCCATGGACGCCACCCGCCTCAAACCCGCCCCGCCCCGCGGCCGCGCAAGCCCGCGCGCGCCATCGCCCGGCGACCGGATCAGCTTTGACGGCTACGAAACGGGCGGGTTCTTCGACGAGATGTTCGACGGGCAGGGCCATCCCCGCCCGCACTACCGCAAGCTTGCCGCGCGCTTCAAGAACCTCACCCGCGAGGCCTTCGAGGAACGCCGCCAGACCGCCGACGCCATCTTCCTCAACCAGGGCGTCACATTCACCGTCTATAGTGATGACCAGGGCACCGAACGCATCTTTCCCTTCGACCTCGTCCCCCGCATCATCCCGGCCTCCGAATGGGCGCGCATCGAGGCCGGCCTCGTCCAGCGCATCACCGCGCTCAATCTCTTTCTCCACGACCTGTACCACGACCAGGCCATCCTCCGCGACAAGGCCGTCCCGCGCGACCGCATCCAGGAAGCCGTGCATTTCCGCCCCGAATTCATCGGATTCCATGTCCCCCGCAACATCTATGTCCACATCTGCGGCACCGATCTCGTCCGCGACGGCAGCGGCGAGTATCTCGTTCTGGAAGACAATCTTCGCTGCCCCTCCGGCGTATCCTACCTCCTTGAGAACCGCCAGACGCTCCGGCGCGTCTTTCCGAATCTCTTCGAAACCTGCGCCGTCCGCCCCGTTGAGCATTATCCCCTGGAACTCCTCAACCTCCTCAAATACATCGCCCCCCACGCCAAACCCGATCCCCTTGTCGCCGTCCTGACCCCGGGCATCCACAACAGCGCCTTCTTCGAGCACTCGTTTCTCGCCCGGCAAATGGGCGTCGAAATCGTCGAAGGCCGCGACCTCACCTGCCTCGAGGACCGCGTCTATATGCGCACCACCCGCGGCCTCGAACCCGTCGATGTGCTCTACCGCCGCATCGACGACGATTTTCTCGACCCCCGCGTTTTCCGCAAAGATTCCGTCCTCGGCGTTCCGGGCCTCGCCGCCGCCTACCGCGCCGGCAACGTCTCGCTTGCCAACTCCATCGGCACCGGCGTTGCCGACGACAAGGTCGTGTACGCCTATGTCCCCAAGATCATCAAGTATTACCTGGACCAGGACCCGATCCTGCCCAATGTCCCGACCTGGCTCGCCTCCGAACCCGCGGACCTCTCCCATATCCTCGCCAATCTTCCCAAGCTGGTCGTCAAGGCCGCCAACGAATCCGGCGGCTACGGCATGCTCGTCGGCCCCCACGCGTCGCGCGCGGAGATCGACCGCTTCCGGCGCCTGATCAAGGCCAACCCCCGCAATTACATTGCCCAACCCACCCTCGCCCTTTCCCGCCACGCCTGCTACGTTGATGGCCGCTTCGAAGGCCGGCACATCGACCTCCGCCCTTACATCCTCTACGGGGAAAAAGTCTCGATCATCCCCGGCGGCCTCACCCGCGTTGCCCTGAAAAAGGGGTCGCTCGTTGTCAACTCCTCCCAGGGCGGCGGCTCCAAGGATACCTGGGTCCTCGAAGGCGACTCGTAGCCCGAACCGCGCGGCACGCATCCCCCCACAAGCCAAACGCAAGAATCCAAAACCGAAAATTTTCCCCATGCTCAGCCGCGTCGCCGCTTCGCTCTATTGGATGGCCCGCCACCTTGAACGGGCGGGGGCCACCGCCCGCCTGGTCGATATCCATCTCCAGCTTCTCCTCGACCTCCGCGACGCCGACGCGGAGAAGTTCCGTTCCAATTGGATGCCCCTGGTCGCCTGCCTCGGATGCCAGGCCGCGTACCGCAAGGCCGGCGCACCCCCCGATTGCAACGCCGTCACCGAATTCCTTGTGTTCGACTCCGCCACCTCGCTCTCCCTCCTCGGCGCCATCCGCGCCGCCCGCGAAAACGCGCGCTCCATCCGCGAACAAATCGCCGAGGACATGTGGGAGCAACTCAACCGCCTCCACCTCTGGGCGCACGGCAAGGGGGCGCGCCAGCTCTTCGCCCGCAGCCCCTACGACTTCTTCCAGCGCGTCCGCGAGGAATGCCATCTCTGGGACGGGCTCACGGCCTCCACCATGCCCTACGGCCAGGCCTGGGAATTTCTCCGGCTCGGACGCTCCATCGAACGCGCCGAAAAGACCACGAGGATGCTCGACGACAAGTTCCACCTCTCCGGCCCCCGTTCCGCCCTCCTCCAATGGGCGGCCGTCCTCCGCGGCTGCGGCGCGCGCCAGGCCTATCAACGCAAGTACTCCGCCGCCATCCAGCCCCGGCTCGCCGCCGATCTGCTGCTCCTCGACGAATCCTTCCCCCGCGCCGTCGAGTTCTGCGTCCGCGAAGCCGATCTCGCGCTCCACGCCATCTCCGGCGCGTCCGCCGAGTCGTTCTCCAACACCGCCGAAAAACTCAGCGGCCGCCTTTTCGCCGATCTCAAATTCAGTTCCATCGACGATTACCTCGCCCAGGGCCTCCACCAGGCCATGGACTCGCTCCAAATCCGGCTCAACGACCTTGCCGCCGCCGCCGCCGCGGAATATTTCGGCGAGAATCCCCGCGTCCTCGAACCCCGCCAGCCCGCCCAACAGCAGTAACCCAGCCCCCACCTTTTGAAGAGCGCCGATCCACGCGGGCAGCCTCTAAACGCCTGGGAACGGAATCATTTCGCACCCAAGGCAGCGCCGGGATCGCGTCCGATGGGCGATTTCGACGGGTCGTACGCCGCCGGGTCCGGCGGTTGCGCGGCGGGCCTGGCCTTGTCATCGGGCAGGAGCGCAAAACGCGCGCTTGGCTTCCAACCCACGCTGTCCGCCCACTCCTGCCAGAGCCCGGTCATGCGCTCCAACACTTCGGGATGCGCCCCCGCGAGGTTCTCCATTTCGATCCGGTGCTTGTCAAACTTGAAGAGCGCCCAGCCGGCGAAGCGCTCCGGCGTGTTCTTTTCATGGATCGGATGCCGGCGGTCGGTAAACACGGCCTTCCATGGCGCCGCCCAAACGCCCCGCTGGCTGTCGTGGTCCCAGCACCAGACGCGCCCTGGACCCGCGTGGTTCGGGTCCCGCAACGCCGGCAAAAACGAGCGCCCCTGCGCCGGAAAGATTTTGCGCCCCTGAAATTCCGCCGGATAGTCCACGCCCGCGATTTCGAGGAATGTCGCCATGAAATCCTCCAAATGCACCTCGTGCCCCGTGTTGATCGCGCCCGCGGGGATTCGGCCCGGCCACCAGCCGATCAACGGCGTCGCGATGCCGCCCTCCCATTGCGAGACTTTCCACCCGGCAAACGGCGTGTTGCTCACCCGCGCGCGGTCCTGGTCCAGCGGTTCGCCGCCGTTGTCGCTCAGGAACAACAACAGCGTGTTTTTGTCGCGCCCGGTTTGCTGGAGCGCTTCGAGCAGCCATCCAATGGTTTCGTCCATCTCGGTGATGCTCGCGCAATGGTCGATCATGGACGACGTGGCCCGCGCCCTGGCCTCCGGCTTCGGCGCGGTCTCCGGATGCCGCGGCGCCAGCGGATACTCCGCGGGAAACAGTCCCATGGCCTTCTGGCGCTCCAGAATCCCCTTGCGCAGCTCCTCCAGGTCCCCGTCGAATTTCCCCTCGTACAGCGCCTTGGACGCGGGCCTTGGCTCCAGCGGCCAGTGCGGCGCCGTGTGCGCCACATAAAGAAACAGCGGTTTGTCCGCCGGGGTTTCCTTGACGAAATCAACCACCTTGCGCCCCCATGTGTAGGTCACATAATAGTCGTCGGGCACTTCGCTCCAGTCCAGGCGCCGGTCGCCCTCCACAATCATCGGGCCAAACCCGCCCTTTTTCTTCTGGGCGTCCTCCCATTGCTTGACCAGTTTGGCCTTGGTCGGCATCGCCGCGCCCTCGTAAATGCCGTAGAATCGCTCAAAACCCCGCCCGACCGGCGTCGGGCGCAGTCCGCCGGTCTTCTTTTCTTCGGCGGGCATCCCCAGGTGCCATTTGCCAACCATCGCCGTGCCGTAGCCGGCCTCGCGGAGCAGCTCCGGGATCGTGGCGCACTGGGGGCCGATCGGGGAATCGCCCGAAAGCTGCGGGTTGAGCCCAGACATCAACGACGCGCGCGTCGGCCAGCAGCGCCCATTGTTGTACGCGCGCGTGAACCGGATGCCTTCCTTCGCGAGGCGGTCCAGCACCGGCGTCTGGACGACGCCGCCGTAACAGCCAAAATCCGCAAACCCCGCGTCGTCGCACATGATGAGGACAATGTTCGGCTTGCCCGGCCCGGCCGTTTCCCCGGCGGCCGGCGCGCCGTGCGCCAGCCCGAGGAGTATTCCCGCGATTGCCAATGTCTTCATAAATGCCGTGCCCCCGCCCTCCTCAAACCACCGCGCGCGGGGGGGGTGATGTCCCGGCGCGGCCATTTGACGCCGTCCCAGGGAACTTCCGGTGCGCACCGTTCCAACACGGCAAAAGTGTAGGCCGCACGCTCCGGATTCGCAAACACAAGTTGCCGGACGAGGCCGGACCCCGCCGCACTTCCGCCCTACGGCAGGGCCACCACTTTGCCGTCGGCGTACAGCACGTTCTTCGTCGAGCCCGTCCGGCCCCGGTGCACCGAATCGTAGTCCGCGAGCAACCACGCCCGCTTCAACGGCACGGACCAGTGGTAGTAGCTGGGGTTCGGAACGG
Source organism: uncultured Verrucomicrobiales bacterium (assembly GCA_964435495.1). Classification (GTDB taxonomy): domain Bacteria; phylum Verrucomicrobiota; class Verrucomicrobiia; order JADLBR01; family JAIBCM01; genus CAYSZK01. The sequence continues at coordinate 49,056 of CAYSZK010000015.1, read as the reverse complement.
GGTCCTCTTTAAAGCCCCAGTTGTACTCGTAACTGCCGCCCTCGACCGGAAACCGCGCCTTCTCCCCGCGCGCCGCGTCCAACGGGCACTTCAACACCTCCGGGGTCGCGCCATACGGCCCGAGCGCCTCCGCAAGCGACGGCAGCGGATGCTCCGGGTCCACCGGCGAGTTCTTCAGGGGGTCGATGGCTGGAAGCCGCCCTTCGTGGTCCTGCGTGTAGGCGTTGATCAGAACGCCCAACTGCCGGAGGTTGTTGACGCAGCGCGCGTCCCACGCCTTCTCCCGCACTTTGCCCATCACCGGCGCCGCCAAACCCGCCAGCAACCCAATGATCGCGATCACCACCAGCAACTCGATCAACGAGAATCCCCCGCCGCCCCCGACGCCACGGCCCGTCACCCGCGGCCCCCGCCCGACTCCCGCCGGTTCATCCGCTGCCACCGGTCATGCCGCTGTTCCGGCGTCCGGTTCTTCAAGTTCCGCTGGTCCCGCTGCGACATCCGTTCCTGCATGTCCGGCTGGCTCATCCGCTCCTCCATCTTCCTCATTCGCTCTTCCCGCGGCAAATCCCGCAGGCTCTCCCAAAACGCGCGCATCTCCTCCATCCGCTTCCGTTCGTCCTCCGGCAACAACGCCACCCACGCCTCCATCTGCGCGCGCCGCCGTTCCATTTCCTCCGGGGACGGCCCGTCCCCTTCGCGCTCCCGCCCCTCGCCGCCCGACGGCCCGCTTTCGCGCCAGCCCCGGAACGCAAACGGCATCCCCTCCCCCACGCCCGGACCGCGCTCTCCCTCCGCACGGTAGCGCAGCACAAAGAACGAGTCCGCCACCGCGCCCGCCTGTTTCGCCACCCGCGCCACGGCCTCGCCCAGCGGCTGCTTCCGCAAATCCAGGCTCACCGCGGCCTCCAACCCCGGTTCGATCCAGAAATCCACCCCGGCCCGGAACGCCACCTGCCGCAGCGCATCCTCCAAAGGCGCGCCACCGAGCTTCAGCGTAATCAGCGCCTCACCGTCCCGGTTGCGCACAATCAAACTTTCCGTGCCGCCCGGCCCGCCCCCGCCCCCCCCGAAACCGCGCGTCATGCCGCCCGCTCGCCTCCACCCCTCCGGCGCCGCCCCCGACACAAAACCCTCCCGCGCCGCCCGCAACCCCCCGGCGTTCCTGGACAGCACCACGACCCGCCGCGCGTCGCCGTCCGACTGCTCGGCGACAAGGTCCATCACATCCGCCAACACCGCCCGCTCCACCGCGAACGTCAGAAGCGCCGGGCTCCGCCCCGAAACCACAATCTCCTCCGCCGTCTGTTTCCGCACCAAGCCCACCACCCGCTCGACGGGCTCGCGGTCCACCTTGAGCGAGATCCCGCGCCCACCCGAAAGCCCCCACCACAGCCCCGCCCCTCCCGCAAGAAGCATAAGGGCCAGCGCAATCCAAACGGGCTGTTTTCGCATAACCTGAATGCAACCCCGGCCCGGCGGGAAAGTTGCGCCGCTCCCGGCCGCGCGGCGGGGCGGCAAAGCCCCCCACCTGGGGCGGCCCGGCGGATGCCGGGACACACGGCGGTTGCGCCATGGCGGGGAGCCAAGCGCCGGCTCGGAATGCGAAGCATGCCACAGCGGGAAGCGAAAGCGGCGGGACGCCGCTTCCACCACGTTACAGGCCGCTGCCGGGCTTGAGCTGCTGCCGGGCCGTGAACGGCCCCGACCCGTCCATCTCGGTAATCAGGTCCCGGTACGTCTTCCCGGAGGGGATCATCGGCAGCACATGCTCCGTGTAGGGGATCATCACATCCACCACGTACGGTTCGCGGCTTTCGAGCATCCGCTTCAGCGCGGCGTCCAAGTCCCGCTTCCGGCTCACCCGCTCGCACGCGACCCCAAAACCCTCGCACATCTTCACGTAGTCCGGATAAATGCGCTTGCGGTCACGCGGATCGCCCAGGAACGTGTGCCCGCGGTTGCTCTTGTAGAACCGGTCCTCCCACTGCACCACCATCCCCAGGTGCTGGTTGTTCAGCACCAGCGCCTTTGCCGCGATCCTCTCGATGTGCGCCGTCGCCAGTTCCTGGATGTTCATCAGGAAACTGCCGTCGCCGTCAATGTCCACGACCTCCTTGTCCGGACGCCCCACTTTCGCACCAATCGCCGCCGGATATCCGAACCCCATCGACCCCAGCCCCAGCGACGAAAGGTACGTCCGCGGCTTGTCGAAATCGTAAAACTGCGCCGCCCACATCTGGTGCTGGCCCACGCCCGTCGTGATGATCGCGTCCCCCTGGGTCATCTCCCAGAGCCGCCGCACCGCGAACTGCCCCTGGATCGCGTCGGGCGTGTCCTGGAACCCGAACGGATGGCTGCGCTTCCAAGCCGCCAGCTTGTTCCGCCAAGCCTTGAACTGGCCGCCTTCCACCGGATGATTCCGCAGCAGCGCGTTCAATCCCTTCAGCACCGGCACCACGTCCGCGCGCACCGGCAATTGCACGGTCTTGTTCTTGTTGATCTCCGAGCCGTCAATGTCCACGTGCACGATCGTCCCGTGCTTCGCGAACTCCTCGAACTTGCCGCACACCCGGTCGTCAAACCGCACCCCCAACGCCAGCAGCAGGTCCGCCTCGTTCGCCGCGACGTTGCCCGCCACGGTCCCGTGCATCCCCAGCCATTTCAACGAAAGCGGATGGGTCTCCGGGAACGCGCCCACCCCCATCAAAGTCGTCGTCACCGGAATGCCCGTCCGCTCCGCGAACTTCAGCAGTTCCCCCGAAGCCCCCGCCGAGATGATCCCGCCGCCCACGTACAGCACGGGCCGCTCCGCCTTGCTGATCAAGCCGATGATCTCGTTGAGCACCGCCGCGTCCGGCGCCGGCGGCAGGTCCAGCCCCCGCATCTCCACCCGGTCCGGAAACACCGGCTGCGTCCGGCTCTGCTGGATGTTCTTGGGAATGTCGATCACCACCGGGCCCGGACGCCCGCTTCCGGCGATCACAAACGCCTCCTTCACGATCCGCGGCAGGTCCGCCACGTCCGCCACCAAATAACTGTGCTTCACCACCGGCATCGTCATGCCGAACACGTCGGTCTCCTGGAAGGCCCCGCGCCCGATCATCGCCTGCGACACCTGCCCCGTGATCGCCACCAGCGGCGTGCTGTCCAGATACGCGTCCGCAATGCCCGTCACCAGGTTCGTCGCTCCGGGACCCGATGTCGCCATGCACACCCCCGGGCGCCCCGTCGCACGCGCGTACCCCGCCGCCGCAAACGCCCCGCCCTGCTCGTGCCGCGGCAAAACGGTCCGAATCTTCGACCGGGTCAGGCTCTGGTGCATCTCCATGCTCGCCCCGCCCGGGTAGGCGAACACCACCTCCACCCCTTCCCGCTCCAGCGCCCGGACCACCACATCCGCCCCGTTCATCGGTTCGGACGCGCGGCTTCCGGATCGTGCGGACCCGGCCTTGTTTGCTCGGGAAGTGCGGGTTTTCATGGGCCGGTGACTCTACATGCCCCCGCCCGCCGCTGCCAATCCCAAACACGCCAACCCGGGATTTTTTTCACGAAAAGGTTGACGCCATCGCCCAATTCGTTAGCCTTCCCGGCTCCGCATATGAAAACTTTCAGCGCCAAGGCCTCCGACATCCAGCGCAAATGGTATGTCATCAACGCCGACAACCAAATCCTCGGGCGCGTCGCCGAACGCGCCGCCCGCCTCCTCCGGGGCAAGGACAAGACCATCTACACCCCCCACATGGACACCGGCGACTTCGTCGTTGTCATCAACGCCGAGAAAGTCCGCGTCACCGGGGGCAAGGAAACCAAGAAAACCTACATGTCCTTCTCCGGCTACGTCGGCGGCCACAAGTCCGAGACGTTCAAGGCCCGCAAGGCGCGCCATCCCGAACTCCTCGTGGAACGCGCCGTCCGCGGCATGGTCCCCCACAACCGCCTCGGACGCGAGATGCTCCGCAAACTCAAGGTTTACAAGGGCGCCGCGCACCCCCACGAAGCCCAGAATCCCGAAGCCATCATCGTCCGTTAAACCCAAATCCGCCACCCACCATGCCCACCATCCTACCCGACGCCATCCACGCCACCGGCCGCCGCAAAACCGCCGTCGCCTCCGTCTGGCTCACCCCCGGCTCCGGCGAAATCAAGGTCAACGGACGCGAGTTCGAGGACTACTTCCCCACCGCCGCCCTCCGCGAAACTGTCACCGCCTCCCTCACCGCCGTCAACGCCCACAAGGATTTTGACGTCAATATCAAGGCCACCGGCGGTGGTCCCGTCGGCCAGGCCGGCGCCGTCCGCCAGGCACTCGCCCGCGCATTGCTCAAGGTCAGCTCCGATCACCGGCCCAAACTCAAGCAACTCGGCTATCTCACCCGCGACCCCCGCATGAAGGAGCGCAAGAAGCCCGGACGTCCAGGCGCCCGCAAGCGCTTCCAGTTCTCCAAACGCTGATCGTTGGAAGCGGCCCCGCGCCACATCCCCCTTTCGCCGCCGCGCCCGCCCGCCTTGGGGAGCCAGGGCACACCCGTCGCTGAACCGCCTCCCGAAGCGGCCCCCTCCAGCACCATTCCCACGCTCCCCTCTTCCTCCCGCCCTTTCCGCATCCGCGGACCCGGATGGAATTCCGCAGTTTGACACTACGGGCTGCGTGACTAGATTTTTCCTATGGGCGCCGATCTCCGCAACCCGGCCCAGGCGGGAATACGCCGTGGGCACGGCATCGAAGCCGCACAACAGAAGACGCCGTTACGGTCGCGGCTGGGTTTTACCCTCGCCATCTGCGCCCTCGCCGCGCTCCCGCTCACCGCGCCCGCCCAGACCAAAATCCCTTCCGCGGCCGAACAGAAGAGGACATTTGATGAGGTCAGCCGGCAGATTTCCCAAGGTCCCTCGGGCTCGGCCAGATCGCTTCCACTTCCCGCCGGACCCGGCACGTACTCGAACGGCAAGTCACCCGATCAAATCCCGAAAGTGCGGGTAAAACCCGAAAAGCTGTTCGCTCCCGACGCCGCCACCAGAGCGGCCACTTCCCGGGGCCAGGATGGCTCGTTGACTATTGATATGACCAAGGTCCAGCAAATGCGCGCGACCAATGCTTGGAGGGCGGAGAACCAGCCGGGCGCACAGACCATCGTAATCAAGCCGATTGCTCCCAAGCCTGTTGAGCCACCCGCCGCACCCCCCGCTCAGCCATAACCCGCGCGCCTCACCGCCGCGCGGCTTGAATCGCCCAACCATTTTTCCACCAACGGTTTGGGGTTACTTGAACGCTTCCGCCGCCGCGTGGTGAAGGATGGCCCGGCGGACGGCGGGCGGGCTTGCGGCGTTTCCGCATCCCCATTACGCCGCCACGCCCGCTCCTCCATCCCGCTGCGGAAACAACAGGGTAAAACGCGCCCCGCCCTCGGCCCGATTCTCGGCGAGCACCACGCCCCGGTGGCTGCGCATGGTCCCAAACACGCTCGACAACCCAAGCCCCGTTCCCTTCCCAAACGCTTTGGTCGTGAAAAAGGGCTCGAACAACCGGCCCAAGGCCGCCGCCGGAATCCCGTGGCCCGAGTCCTCCACCACAACCTTCATCGCCATGTCCCCCACCGCCACCCCCGCACCCTTCGGAAACAATCCCGCGTCCTCCACCCGCACGTTCTCGGTCCGAATCCGCAAGGTCCCGCGCCCCTCCATGGCGTCCCGCGCGTTGATTCCCAAATTCATCAGCGCGTGGCCGATGCGCGACGCGTCGCCCCGCACCCACGCGTTCCCCGCCTCAAACCGGCGCTCAATCCGCACCGCCGCCCCCAGCGTCCGCTCCAGCATCTCCACCGTTTCCGCCGCCACTTCGTGCACGTTCACCCGCGCGCTCCGCGCCTCGTCCAAACGCACGGAATCCAAAACCCGCCGCGTCAAGTCCGCCCCGCGCTCCGCCGCCTTCGCGATCAGCCCCAGCCCCGCCCGCACCCGCTCCGGGAGCCCCGCCTCCTTTTCCAGCAACCGCGCCTGGCCCAACACGCCCGTCAGCACGTTGTTGAAATCGTGCGCCATGCCCCCCGCCAATTGCCCCAGCGCCTCCACCCGCTCCACCTGAAGCAGACGCGCCTCCGCCTTCCGCCGCCGCGCCGTTTCCTCCACCAACCGGCCAATGAACCGCCGCTGGCCGCGCAACGCCCACACAAACCCCGGCAGGATGCTCAGCGATATCAACAGCCCGGCCGTGAAGTCCGTGAACGCCTGGCTCGCCACGGACACCAACAGGGCGTCCATCGAGTAATCCGCCGCATACACCACCGTCGCCCCCCCAGCCAGCCGCGCCGGCACAAACAGGCTCCGAAACCGGCCCCACCGGTCCTCATACTCCACCGTCACCTCCCGCAGCCCCTCCGATGCCTCCGCCAACCCCGCCGGCGCCTCCGGATAGTCGTCCCAGTAGTGCGTCTCCGTCCCCTCGTCCATGTCCTCCTGGGTCTCGCTCGATGCCGTGAAATGCAGACGCCCGTCCCGCACCGCCATGGTGTACAGATATTCCAGCGGCGTCGCCGCCACCGCCGCGTTCAAGCGGCCCCGTAAAAACACGTACTCTTGTTCCCCAACCACCCCGGGTTGCTGCGCCCGCTCCAAATACTCCTCCGGCACCGTCGCCCGCGCCAGCGCAATTCCCGTCCGCAACGCCGAGTCCGCGTCCATCACCAAATGCCGCCGAAGGTCCACCCCCCGCCACGCCGTCACCAACCCCAATACCGCAAAATACAACCCCGCAAATACGGCCCACCCCCGCCACGGAACCCGCAGCCCTTTCTCCCCAGCCTCCGCCGCCACGTCCTCCGCCATCGGCATCCTTCGCTTCCCGTCACGCTCCAGTTTCATCCCCGGCCCCCGCCGCGAAGCCGCCGCCCCCCTCCGCGCGACGGCCCACCACCGCGGCCACCACCAAATCGCCAAGAACATTCAACACGGTCCGGCACATGTCCAGTACCCGGTCAACCCCCAGAATCACCGCGATGCTCGCCGGGTCCACGCCCACGCTCGCCAGCACCCCCGCCACCAGCGGCAGGGAACCCCCGGGCACACCCGCCGTCCCCACCCCCGCCAATACGCACATCAACGCCACCTGCACCTGCTGCCCCAACCCCAGCTCCACCCCGAACACCTGCGCCAAAAAAAGAACCGTCACCCCCTCGTACAACGCCGTCCCGTTCTGGTTCGCGCTCGCTCCCACCGTCAGCACAAACCGCGACACCCGCCGCGGCAGCCCCAACGGCCCCTCCGCCACACGCAGGCTCACCGGCAGCGTCGCGTTGCTCGATGAAGTCGCAAACGCCGTCACCACAGCCTCACGCGCCCCGCGAAAAAACGCCACAGGGTCCCGGCCCGCCCCCAACCGCAACACCACCGAATACACCACCAACCCCTGCAATAACAGACCACCCACCACCACCGCCATGTAATACCCCAGCGTCTCCACCACCCCCAGCCCAACCTTCGCCGTAATCGCAAACCCAAGGCACCCCACGCACACGGGCGCCAGCCGCATCGCAAAGCCCACCACCTTCAGGCATACCCCAAACAACCCCTCCACCACTCCCGCCAGCGCGCGCCCCTTCTCCGGCTCCACCAAACCCAGCGCCACCCCGAAGATCAGGCTGAACACCATCACCGCCAGCAACCCGCCCCCACGATAGTCCGACTCAAACGCTTTCACCGCCTCCGCCAACGGATTCGCCGGAATCAGGTTCAGCAGCGCCTGCCCCAACGGCGCCTTCCGCGTCCCCTGCTCCGCGCGCGCGCGCGCGTCCGCCGCATACTCCGAAACCAGCGCCGCGCGCCGCGCCTCCCCCAGCCGCTTGCCCGGCTGCAACACGTTCACCAGCCCGATCCCAATCGCCACGCTCATCCCCGTCAACACCAGCGTCACCGCCAGACAATGCCAGCCCACCCGCCCCAGCTTCCGCACGTCCCCAAGCTCCAGCACCCCCAGCACAATCGCCGAAAAAATCAGCGGTATCACCACCATGAAAATCAACCGCAAAAACACGCTCCCCACCGGCTGCGCCACCTCCGCCACCCACCAACCCACCGTTTCCTTTACCCCGGAATCCACGGCCCCCGCCCGCTCCGCCACGATCCCAAGCAACGCCCCAATCCCCAAACCCGCCAATATCCGCGCCCACTCCGGCCAGCCGCCCCGCTTCGTCTCCATCGCCTCCGCCCTCCTTCACTTCTTGAGCCATCGCCCAAGCACTTCCGCCACATCCTCCCGCGGAATCACCCCCACCTCCCGCGCCCACCCCTCCCACGCGCTTCGCATCTCCGCCACCATCTCGGGATGCTCCCCCGCAAGGTCCCGCGTCTCGCCAGGGTCCTCCGCCAGGTTGAACAGCTCCCACCGGCCCGTGCGTGCGCCAAGGCCATCCACGTCCCCGTCGGCCTTGCCTTCGCTGTACCCGCGCACCAGTTTCCAGTCCCCGCGCCGCACCGCCTCGTTCCCCTGCCGCTCCCAAAACAAAAACCTGTCCCCCGGCAAGGGACCCGCGCCGCGAATCGCCGGCATCAGGCTCACCCCCGCCAGCGGCGTCACCGCCGCCCCGTTGCGCTCCTTCCCATACGGCGCGCCCGCCGCCTCATAGACCGTCGGCGCGATGTCGATGAAATGCCCGTACCCGCCCTCAATCACGCCTCCGCGCGCCGCCGGAATGCCCGCCGGCCAGTGCGCGATCAGCGGGGTGGCGATTCCCCCCTCGTGAGTCCACACCTTCGAGTTGCGGAAAGGCGTGTTGCTCACCTGGCCCCACAACGGACCCCGCACCGTATCCGCCCCATTGTCGCTCATGAACAGGATCAGGGTGTCCGCCAGCTCCCCCCGCTCCTCCAACAGGGCGGCCACCCGCCCGAGATTCTGGTCCACACGATCTATCATCGCCGCATACGTCCGCATCCACAGCTCCCGCTCCTCCGCCTTGGCCTCGATCGCCTCCCGCGAAATCCGGGGATTCGACTCCGGCAGCCGCGCGCCGGACGGCACAAGGCCCATCTCCCGCAACCGCTCAAACCGGCCACGCCGCACGGACTCCGGCCCCGCCGCATAGACGCCCGCGTACCGGGCAATGTCCTCCCCGTGCGCCTGGATGGGCCAGTGCGGCGCCGTGTAGGCCAGATACCCAAACCAAGGCGCGCCCGGTCGCGTCTCGCGAATGAATTGGAGGGCGTAGTCGGTGAACGTGTCCGTCGAGTAGAAGCCCTCCGGCAGTCTCTCCAGCCGCTTGCCATCAAGAATGAACGGCGCGATGGGGCCCTTGCTCTGCCAGGAATGGAAACCCGTGAAATGCTCGCACGCGCCAATGAGCAGGCTGAACGCCCGGTCAAATCCACGGTCCGTCGGCCACGCCCCAGGCTCGTCGCCCACGTGCCACTTCCCGCTCATGAAGGTCTGATAGCCCGCCTCCCGCAGCACCTCCGGGATCGTCGCGATGCCCGACGCCTTGAATCCCATGTACGACGGATTCTTGAACTGCGCCCAAAATGCGTCGGACGCCCCGCGCGCGTTCATGTCGCCCATGCCCGCCTGGTGCGGATACAACCCCGTCAACAGCGAAGCCCGCGACGGACAGCATTGCGCCCCATTGTAGAACCGGGCCAGGCGCACCCCGTTGGCCGCCAGACGGTCCAGTGTGGGCGTCCGAATCTCGCCCCCATAACAACCGATATCCGAAAAGCCCATGTCATCCACGAGCACCAACAGGATGTTCGGCCTCGGCCCGCCGGGCCTTGGCCCATCGGGCCTTTGTCCGCCGCCCGCCGCCGCGGATTCCCCCGCCTCCTTGCAGCCCGAAAGCAACGCAAACGCCAGCATCGCCAGCCCCATTCTTGCCTCAACGTGCCCGAACTTTCTTTTCATCGGACCAACTTGCCCAGTCCCCGCCCCGCACGCAAGACTGCGCGCCCGCTCCGTCCTTCCCATCTTTCCCCGCCCCGGGCGTTCTCCGGCCGTGCCCGATGACCCCCTCCACCAGCCCCACAACAAACTCTTCATCGGCGCCTTCCGCCTGCTCCGCTACATGACCGCCATCTGGGCGCGCCACCTCGAGGCGCACCCCGAAACAACCCGCCTGCCCGTCATCCTCCCGGTGGTTCTCGCCCAAAACGCCACCACATGGAAACTCCCCGCCGGTTTCAAGCATCTGCTGGACATCCCGCCGCATCTGGCCGCCGACCTGGAGGCCTTTGTCCCGGACTTTTTCCACCGCCTGGTCCAGCTTGCCGAGATGCCCTTTGACAAGATCACGGGCACGCCCGCGGGCATTCTGGCCTTGCGGCTGCTCAAGGCCGAGCAAATGGACGCGCTGCTGGACGATGCGGTTTGGGACCGGGGCTTGCTCGTGCGCGTTTCGCGGGACGCCCTGGAGCTATTCCTGCGCTACATCCTGGGGGCGGGCATTGACAAGGAGGCCTTCGCCCGTAGGATTGAGACGCTGGAGGAAACGGAGGCAAAAACCGTGGCCATGACACTCGCAGACCAACTTCGACAGGAAGGCCGACAGGAAGGCCGACAGGAGGGCTGGCAGGAAGGCCAACAAAAAGGCCGCCAACAAGCCCTGGCCCAGGCGGTGCTGAAAACGCTTGAGGTCCGTTTTGGCCGGGTGCCCGATGGCCTCAAGGAGGCGGTCCAGGAAACCGGGGCCGACAAACTCGACACCCTCCTCCACACCGCGCTCCAAGCCGCTTCGCTTGAGGAGTTCGCCGCGGGGATTTGACTCTTCCCTCACCGCGTCGGTGAGACCTCTCGCACGCACTCCGCTTTGGGACCGCCTGCGTAAGACGGAAGCCCCTGGGACAAGCCTCCCCTCTTCGCGAACTTCGTGCGCTTCGTGGTGCAAAGTTCCCGTTTACCCCGCGCCAAAGCGGTGTGGCGGCCTTCAGCCTTCCCGCCACACTCCAGGATTCCTCCGCCAGAAAATGAGAACCCTCCTGCCGGGACCACGCTTCGCGTCCGCACTCCCCGGATGCGACACCCGCTCCTTTTTCCACCCATGATCCCGCCATGGCCGTGCTCCACGACATCGCCGCTCTCGCCGCCATCCAGCATCCATTCTGGCTCGCCATCGGCTCCTTCGACGGCGTCCACCGCGCCCACACCCCCCACGCGCCTACGGCGCCAAGGGCGCCGCCGCTCCCGTCTTGCGCCCCCGCCATTCGCGCGGAGCGCAGCCGTGCGCCTGCTTGAATTGACGGCTGAACAGGAACGCGTTCTCGCACCCCACCGCCCGCCCCACCTCCCCCACCCGCGACCGCGTCTCCTCCAGCAACACCGCCGCCCAGCGCATCCGCTCCCGCACCAGCCACGCCCGCGGCGCCACCCCCGCCACCGCCCGGAACCGCCGCGCAAAGTAATCCAGCGTCAACCCCGCCTCCGCCGCCATCCCCCCGGGACTCCACCGCCACGCCCGCGCCGCCAACCCCTCCCGAAAACGTTCCTCCCATCCCTTCCCACCGCGCCGCCGCTTCGCCAGCATGTCCCGGCTCAACACCGCCAAGACCAACCGCCCGCGCGCCCGCCCGCGCGCCCGCGCCCGCGCCCGCCCCGCCTCGGCCGCCAACGCCTGAATCCACGGCACCAACTCCCACGCCTCCTCCACAACCACCGCCGGCGCCACCAACCGCGGGCGCGCCCGCCCCGCCAACACCGTAGCCCGGCACCGGATCAGCCGCCCGCCGCCCCCCACCGCCCGAAACCGGAACGGCTCGCCCGGCATCACCCAACAAAGGCACCCAGGCCCCAGCAGCCGCATGCCCGCCCGCCCCTCAAAACGGCACCGCCCGGCCGCGACGAAATAAAACAGGTGCTCCCGGAGTTCGCGCCCGCCCGTGTCCCAGTCCGGCGGAAACGCCATCCGCGCGTCCACCCCGCGCAGGGTGACACGAACCACGGCTTGCTCCCCTTCAACGGCCCGGTGCCATTGAAGAGCGGTCAGATGCCAGTATTTCACCGGTTCAGTGCAATAATTACCACCTTGGCGGCATGGCGCGCAAGCTCGTTCCCGGCCACGCTCTCCGCCCATGGAACGCCATCCCCCCGCCGATGCCCGCGCCCTCCGCCACATCACGCTCGACGCCGATCTCTGCCTAACCGGCGGCGGCCTCGCCGGCACATGCGCCGCCGTCACCGCCGCCCGGCACGGCCTCAAGACCGTTCTGATCCAGGACCGCCCCGTCCTAGGCGGCAACGCCTCCTCCGAAGTCCGGCTCTGGACCCTCGGCGCCACGTCGCACATGAGCAACAACAACCGCTGGTCCCGCGAAGGCGGCGTGATCGACGAGCTGCTCGTCGAGAATCTTCACCGCAATCCCGAGGGCAACCCCATCCTCTTTGACATGGTCCTCCTGGATTGGGTCCGCCGCGAACCCAATCTCACGCTCCTCCTCAACACCGCCGCCCACGACATCCGCAAGAACGCACCGGATTCCCTCGAATCGGTCACCGCCTTCTGCCCCCAAAACAGCACCCGGTACACCGTCCGCGCTCCGCTCTTCTGCGACGCCTCCGGCGACGGCGTCGTCGGCTTCCTCGCCGGCGCCGCCTTCCGCGTGGGCGCCGAGGACGGCGCCGAGTTCGGCGAGAAATTCGCGCCCGACACGGCCTACGGCGGCCTCCTGGGCCACACGATCTATTTTTACAGCAAAGACACAGGCCGCCCCGTCTCCTACACCCCCCCCGAAGGCGCCCTGCGCGACATCACGCAAATTCCGCGCTACCGCTCGTTCAACACGCGGGAATTCGGGTGCCGCCTCTGGTGGATCGAATACGGCGGGCGCCGCGACACGGTTCACGACACCGAGGAGATCAAGTGGGAACTCTGGAAAGTGGTCTATGGCGTCTGGGATTACATCAAGAATTCCGGCAACTTTCCCGACGCCGAAAATCTCACGCTCGAATGGGTCGGCGCCATCCCCGGCAAACGCGAAAGCCGCCGCTTCGAAGGCCCCCACATGCTCACCCAGCGCGATATCGTCGAACTCCGGCATCACGCCGACGCGGTCGCCTTCGGCGGTTGGTCCATCGACCTGCACCCCGCCGACGGCGTCTATTCGCCAAGGCACGGCTGCGACCAATGGCACGCCCGCGGCATCTTCGGCATCCCCTACCGCTGCTATTTCTCCCGCAACATCCGCAATCTCTTCCTCGCCGGACGCGTCATCAGCGCCTCCCACGTCGCCTTTGGTTCCACGCGCGTCATGGCCACCTGCGCCCACGGCGCCCAGGCCGTCGCCGTCGCCGCCGCCCTTTGCCGCCGCGATCAATGCCTCCCCGCCGACCTCCTCGAACCCAGCCGCCTCGCCCGCCTCCAACGCGGCCTCCTCCGCACCGGACAGCACATCCCCGGCTTCCGCCTCGAAGACTCCGCCGATCTCGCCCGCGCCGCGTCGATCGCCCCCACCAGCACGCTCGCGCTCAAGGAACTCCCCGCCGACGGCCCCTGGTGCAACCTGCAATCTCCCGCCGGTCAGTGGCTCCCGCTTTCCGCAGGGCCCGTCCCGAAGTTCACCTGCCACGCGCGCGCGGAAGCGCCCGCCACGCTCCGTGTCCAGCTCCTCGCCGGCAAAGGCCCCGCCGACTTCACCCCCGACGTCCTCCTCGCCGAACGCGCCTTCGATCTCCGCGCCGGGGAGCAAACCGTCCAAGCCCGGTTCGAGCACACCCTCCCTTCGGCGCGCTACGTGTTGCTTGCGTTCCAGGATTGTCCTGGCGTCGAAATTCGCCAGACGCAGTTCCGCGCCACCGGATTGGTGTCCGTCTTCGTCGGCAAGCACTGGATCACCGGCGGGCTCAATGAGCAAAAGCCCGACCGCGACATCGGCGTCGAATCGTTCCTTTTCTGGACGCCGCGGCGGCGCCCCGACGGCCAAAACTTCGCCCTCGCCTTCGATCCGCCCCTCGCCGCCTACGCCCCCGCGCATCTCACCAACGGACTGCAGCGCCCCACTGACGCCACCAACGCCTGGGCCGCCGATCCCGCCGATCCCGCGCCCGCCGCCACGCTCTCCTGGCCGAAACCGCAAACCATCCGCCGCGTCGAAGTCTTCTTCGATCCCGATTACGACCACGCCATGGAATCCTCGCTCATGGGCCATCCCGAACGGCATGTGCCGTTCACCGTCCAATCGTTCCGGCTCCTCGACGAAGCCGGAACGGAGATCGCCGCGGTCCAGGATAACCACCAGGCCCGTTGCGTGGTGCGCCTCCCCAGACCCGTCACCACCGCCCGCCTTACGCTCGCCTGCGGCCCGGCCCGCGCCGGCTGCCCACCCGCCGTCTTCGAAATCCGCTGCTACGAGGACGCCGAACCGCCCTTGTAACGGATTCGGGCTTCGCGTGCCCGCTTCGGTCCCGGCGCCGCCCGGCGCCACCGGCCTGAATACGAAGGGACACCGCCCCCGGCGAGGGCGCCGCCGCCCCAAATGCCCGCCCTCCCCAGCCTCGACACCCGTTCCCTTTTCCCCCCATGATCCCGCCATGACCGTTCTCCACGACATCGCCGCGCTTGCCGCCATCCAGCATCCGGTCTGGCTCGCCATCGGCTCCTTCGACGGTGTCCACCGCGCCCACCAAATCCTCATGGACGCCGTCCGCCGCGAAGCCGCCCGCGACAACGCCGAGCCGGTTGTCGTCACGTTCGATCCGCACCCGCTCAAAATCGTCCGTCCCGAAGGCGCCCCGCGCCTCCTCACCTCCACCCGGCACAAACTCATGCTCCTGGAACGCCACGGCGCCGCCACCGCGCTCGTCGTCAAGTTCACGCCCGAGTTCGCGCGCACGCCGCCGGAAACCTTCATCGACACGCTCATCCGCGCTGCCCACCCCCTCGCGGGCATCGCCGTCGGCCACCGTTGGGAATTCGGCCACCGCCGCTCCGGCAACCTTGCCCTTCTCGAAGCCCTCGGCGCCCGCCACCATTTCAAGGTCTTCGAGCTCCCCGCCGTCACCGACGCCGACGATCTCATCAGCTCCACACGCGTCCGGCAGGCCGTCCTCGACGGCAACCTGGAACACGCCGCCAGCCTCCTTGGCCGCCCCTTCTCGCTCTTCGGAAAAGTCGTCCACGGCGATGGACGCGGCAAAGCGCTCGGCTTCCCCACCGCCAACCTCGCCAACGAAGGCGAAATCCTCCCCCCCCACGGCGTGTACGCCGGACGCTGCGCCGCCGCCGGCCGCATCCACGCCTGCGCCGTCAATATCGGCACCCGGCCCACCGTCGGCGGCGGTCCGGTCACTGTCGAAGCCCATCTTATTGGCTTCACCGGCGATCTCTACGCCCGCGACCTGGAGATCGAGCTGCTCGAACGCATCCGCGGCGAGATGAAGTTCGAGAACATGGACCAGCTCCGCGCCCAAATCCAAGCCGACGTGGAAACGGCGTCCCGGCTCGCACCCTGAAGCATCCGCCAGGGCGGCCCGCCCGCCCCCCGCCTCACTCCCCCACAAGACGGTAAAGTTGTTCCCCCGCCTTCGGCGCCACCAGCAGGCCTTCCGCCTCCCGCCCCGCCATCGTCTCCAGGTTTATTTCCCTGAAATCGCGCCAGCCCAGATGGATCGCCTCGCAGGTCGCACGCGGGATTTGGGTCGCAAGGGTCACACGAATGCGCGCCTGTTCCACGCCGTTCTCGAACGTCCCAATCCCCCGAACGTGCGTGGAATGCGCCAGCACGCCCCAGGGATGGTGCTTGAATTTGTCCCACTGTTTCCAGAAGTAGTCCCGCACGTGATACCCGATCTCGCGGATGCACCGCCCGTGCGCCACCGAAATCTCCGCCAGATGCGGCGCGTGGATCACCAGCTCCCCTCCGTCCGCCACCACCGGTTCCAGTTTGTACATGCACTTTCCCGCCACCCAAAGCTCGTCGTACATTTCCGGCGCGCACGAAATCACGCGGCGGAAGGGCCGCTCCACCCGCGTGATGTGCAATCGCGCCGACAGTGCCGCGGCCTCCGCCCACGCCGCTTCCATTCCCCCCGCAAACAGCCCCGCAAACCGCCCCCCGTTCCCCACCATGCAGAAGCACGCCCGCTCCACGGGAATCAGCGCCGCCGCCCGGTCAATCACCGCGCGCACCGGCGTGCGCGCGTGCCCGATGATCTTCGGATTCGTGGCCATCGCGCCCAGCCAATGAAAGAAATTCAGGACCGCGGGACCCGAGATGCCCGGGAAAAAGTATTTGTTCCCGCCCGAAAAACCCGCCACCTCATGCGGAAACACCGGCCCCATCACCACCAGCAGGTCGTAGCCGCCGATCCGGGCGTTCACCTCCACAGGCACGTCCATCGCAAACAATCCCCCGGACAACACCGCGATCTCCGCCTCCGAAATCACGCCCACCCGCCGCAGCGCCCTGGGCTGGTCCCACGCGTGGTTGAACACGCCCACTTTCGCATATCTTCCCCGCCGCTCCGCCGCCGTCCACTCCAGCCGCTTCAGAATCTGCTCCTCCCGCATCGGCGGATGGGTCCCCAACGCGAGCAAAATGTCCAGCGCCGCCGCCGCGCCGCCCGCCTGCGCGTGAAACTCCCGGAACAACGCCCCCAACGGCGCCGTCCGCGTACCGTCAGGAACAATGCACAACACCCGCCGCCCCCGCACGGGATGACGCCCCAAAAATTCCGACACCACCCGCGCAATGTCCCCCGCCGCCAACGCCGACCCGGACCCCGCCACGGCCCGCGCAACACTGTCTCCCGCGCCCCGCGTGTCCACCGCAATACGGCGCCTCACGCCACGGCGGGCTCGGCCCGTTTCGCCGCGAGATGCCGGTCCATCGCGGCGGCCACTTCCCGCCCGTCGCGCACCGCCGCCACAACCAGGCCCGCGCGGCGCACACAGTCGCCGCCGGCAAACACACCGGGAACCGTCGTCATCCCGTTCTCGTCCACCACCAGGGTTCCCTCCGCCGTGGCCGCCGGGCTCATCCCCGCCCCGGCGTCCAGAGGCGTCGGATCAAACCCAAACGCAATCACCACCACATCGGCCTCCACAAGGAAGCTGGCTTTGCCCGTGGGCTCCGCCACGCGCCGCCCGTCGGGACCCGCCGCCCCAAGCCGCATCGGCCGGCACTCCACCTGCCGCACATGCCCGGACGCATCGCCAAGAAACCGCGCCGGACCCGCCAGCCAGACAAACTGCGCGCTCTCGGCCGTCGCGTTGCGAAACTCCCGGCGGTTGCACGCCAGGTTCGCCTCGTCCCGCCGGTACACGCACGTCGCCGACTGCGCGCCCCGGCGCGCCGCCGTCCGCAGGCAATCCATCGCGGTGTCGCCGCCGCCCAACACCACCACCTTGCGCCCGCGCAAATCCACCGCCTCATCCCCGCCTCCCGCCGCCCCATGGTCCACGTCCCACTCCGCCAAAAACGGCAGCGCCAGGAAAATCCCCCGCAACCGCCGCCCCTCCACCTCCACGTCCCGCGCCTTTTCCGCGCCGATCCCGACATAGACCGCGTCAAACCCGCGCTCGAACAGCCAGCCAAGGCCCGAAGCCCCGCCAATCCGCACGCCGCAGGAGAACTTCACGCCCCGCTTCTCCAACACCCCGATCCGGCGTTCCACGATCCGCCGCTCCAGCTTGAACCCCGGCATCCCGTACATCATCATGCCCCCGGGGCGCGGCGCCGCGTCAAACACCGTCACCGCGTACCCGCGCTGGTTGAGTTCATCGGCGCAAGCCAGGCCGCTCGGCCCCCCGCCCACCACAGCCACGGATTGCTCCCATCGCACCGCCGGCGGCCGCGTGTCCACGCCGCCGTGCTCAAACGCGTACTCGTGCAGAAACCGTTCGATCGCCCCAAACGCCATCGCCTCCCCCTTGCACCCCAGCACGCATCCCTTCTCGCACAACCGTTCATGCGGGCAAACCCGCGCGCAAATCTCCGGAAAGTTGTTGGCCGATTGGGATACCGCCGCCGCCTCCAGAAACCGGCCCTCCGCCGTCAACCGCAGCCATTCCTGCATCCGGCTTCCCGTCGGACAGTAAGGCGCGCACTGCGGCTCCGCGCATTCCACGCACCGGGACGCCTCCCGGCGCGCCGCTTCCGCATCAATGGTGATATGGGTCTCGCAAAAGTCGTGGGTCCGCTCCCCCACCGGACGTTCCAGCGGACGCACACGCTCCTGCACCCACCAACGATCCTTCGGACCCGCGTTGCCGGCTTGTCCAATGTCGCTCATGACGAAATCGCGGGCGGTCCGCCCCGGCGTGGAAGGTTGTGCCCCCAACCGCGAGCCCCCGGCGCGCAGGCCGGGAATTCCATGCGTGAGGCGTTGTTTCCCACGCCTCCAACTCTGGCAGCACGGACAAGGCCGGTCAAGGACGGCGTTGCCGCCCGCGGCGCCGACGCCCTCCACCCGTTCCTCGCGCCGATTCACCGGATTCGGTTCCGGCTGCCCAAGCTCCTGTCCTTACTGGTCGGCCGGCGCCGGCGCCGCCACTTCCTCTTTCCGCAAATCCTCGCCGGCCTTCTGCAGCGCTTCGCCGCTTTTCTGCAACAAATCGCCAACCTTGTCGGCCGCATCCTTCGCGCCTTCCTTCACCGTTTCCACCGCGGCCTCTGTGGCGGTCCTCGCCTCTTCGCCCGCCTCTTTCGCGGCGGCCCTGGCTTCCTCCGCCTTCCTTGCCGCCTCCTCCGCCGCCTTCTTGGCCAGCGCGGCGGCTTCTTCCTCGGCCTTTTGCGCGGCGGCCTTGGCCTCTTCCCCGGCCTTCTTTGCCGCCTCAGCCGCTTCCTCCGCGGCCTTGCTGATTTCGGACTTGGCCTCCTCAGCCTTCTCGCCGCAACCCACCGCCATCACCGCCACCACGATCCCCGACAACAACAGTTTCCAGTTTTTCATAAGCCCCTAAACGTCGCACGCAACGCCAGTTCGTCAAGCCACCCCGCCCAGCCAGAAGCCCCGCGGCCGTTACCGCACCGGACCACCCGGCAGTGCGCCCGTGCCCGACGTCAACGTCACCATGCTCTTCGCCGGAACCGTGACCTCCCCCTCGCCGCCCATGCCCAGCGCCACACTCCCCACCCGCGCCAGATCCTCCTCCGCCGACGTCCGGAACACGTCCAGAGCCCGAGCCCCGATGTTCCCCTTGATCCGCAATTTCAGGGCGCGTTCCTCGTCCGCCTGGTTGATTAGCACCACCGTCAACCGCCGCGTCGCCTCGTGCCAATACGCCCCCGCCTGCGCGTCCCCTTCGGAAGGGTCCGCCCCCACCCGGACCGACCCCGGCGGGATGAACTTCGAAAAGTGCCGCACCGCATGGCTTTTCTTGGTCAGCCCGTCCGCGGTCATCAGCGCGTGGGTCGAAGGCTTTTCCTCCGCGATCTGCCACGGCACAAACGCCGACGCGTTGCCGTGCACAAAACTGTTGTGGATCGCCGACGCCACCCCCTTCAACGGCTCCGGCCACGCGTGCCCGCCCGTGCCACCCTCCGTCACCCAATACGGCAGGCCGTACCCCTCAATCAACTCCCAAAATTGCGCCGACGAATTCTGGCTCACGTCCAGCGTCGCCCCGTCCGTGTACCCGTGCGTCGCAAACACGCCAAAATGTTTTTTCGCCTTCGCGTCCCGCATCAGCGCCTTGATGTAGGGCGGATTGCCGTGGGCAAAGTTGTGCCCCGTCATCGTTTCCGGCCCGAAAATCTTGATGTCCAACCGCTCTTTCTCCAGCGCCTCCCCAAGCAGCCCGATAATCTCCGCGTAATCCTCCGCCGTCCACGCGCAGCTTTGGAACCACTGCGTGAACTGCACCTCGTTGCCCGGACTGACCGCGTAGAGCGGCGTCCCCTGGTCCTTGAACAACAGCGCCATCTCCACCAGCCACTTCACAAAGTGCGGGTAAAACTCTTTCTTCACGTAGTTCTTGGACCCCTTGTAACTGTCCGGCGCGATGGACCCGCTCTTCCGCCCCGCCGCAAGCGCCGGATCCCCAGCCCCCTGCCCGTGTTCCTTCATCCAGCCCGGCGGCGTCCAGACCGTCCCAATGATCCGCGCGTCGGGGCGCGCGTCGCGCAGGCGCTTGGCAAAATCCAGGAACACCTCCGCCGACCCGCTGTAACCGCCCAGCTTGAACTTTTTACGGTCGATCTTCTTCGGATCGTCCACCGGCTCCGGCAGCGTGCCCCCGGCCAGTTCGCACCGCAAAAAATTCAGGCCCATCTCCTGGCCATACGTCTTTGCAAAGGAGGGTGTATAAACCTCCTCGGGAAATTTGCCCCAACTGATCAGGCAGGTCCCGAATCCCTCGATCACTTGATGTTTGTCCGCCAGGTCCACCTCGATCGTCCCGCCACACGCCATGGGCGCGGACGCCGCCGCTCCCGCCGCCATTGCCGCCGCCATGAATGCTTTCACAACCCCGCTTCTACACGCCCCGCCCGCGCGCT
The DNA here is from genome assembly GCA_964435495.1 of uncultured Verrucomicrobiales bacterium. Classification (GTDB taxonomy): domain Bacteria; phylum Verrucomicrobiota; class Verrucomicrobiia; order JADLBR01; family JAIBCM01; genus CAYSZK01. The sequence goes on along the minus strand of CAYSZK010000015.1, from coordinate 28,644 downwards.
CAAGTGCCTTATCACGGGTTGCCCAGGCGTCCCCCCGCAATTTCCTTGTCGAATACCAGCCCCTTCTTCCGTTATTCTGCCCGCATGCTCTCCCGATGGATCTGGGGGCCCGTTCTCGCGCCCAAATCCCGGTTCTTCTCCGGGTTCGCCGCCGAGATCGCCTTCTACTTCTCCCTCGCCCTCGTCCCGTTCCTCGGCGTCACGCTCGCCGCCATCGGCCTCGCGGCACCTCTGGACGCCACTGAGGCCTTCATCCGCGTCCTCCGCGATGCCCTGCCCCCCGAGGCCGGCCTCGACGTCGAGTCCCTCGTCCGCAGCGCCAAACAGGCCTCCTCCGGCGGCTGGCTCACCGCGAGCTTTTTCCTCGCGCTCTGGACATCGTTCCGTTTCGTGTCGGCCACCGTGCGCGCCGTCCACTTCATCCTGGGCGACATCGAGGAACGCCCGCGCACCCAGTGGCTGCGCCGCCTGAAGTCCCTCTGGCTCATGATCGTCTGGATCGTCGCCCTTGCCTCGACCGCCCTGCTGCTGCTCGTCGCCCCCATCATCGAGCGCCAACTCGCCAAACTCGGCATCATCGCCTTTGCCGGCTTGACCGCGTGGCGGCTGGTGCGCTCGGCCGCGCCGCTGGCCCTGCTTTTTGCCGCGTTCTGGACCACCTACCATTCGCTTTGCGGCCTCGCCCGGCTCGAAGGCGAAGTCTGGCGTGCCGCCGCCGTCGCCACCGGCGGCTGGTTCGGCTTGAGCCTTGCCTTCACGCATCTCGTGCCCCACCTCTTCCACTACAGCGAAGTCTATGGCGCCCTGGGCGGCTTCATCGCCTTTCTCTTCTGGGCCTATCTCAGCGCCTGGGCCGTCCTCCTCGGCGCCTGTTCCATCCTCCGCTTCAACACCCAAAGCGGACACCCAGCCTCCGCGCCCGCCTCCCTCCCGCCGCTGCAATGACCGGCCCCCCGACCACCCGACGCCCGCGCCCCTGGCCAAATTTCGATCCCGCTAACGCCCGCTGGGAGCGCGTCCGTCTGCGGAGCCGCGCCGATATCCGGGCCTTGCTCGCTCCGCCCCAACCTCACGCCGCCGGGGTGTAACGCACCTGCCGCGCCGCGCCCGCCCGCGTCTCCGTCCGCCGCACTGGGAACCCCAGCGCCCGCACCGCGAGGGTCTCCTCAAGCCGTTGCAGGATCGGCATCTCCCCTTCCACCGGCGCAAATGGCTGATGATAGTCAACCAGGCTCTCGTCCACCGCGTCGGACACGTATCCATTCAGGTTGCGCCATGCGGCCAGCGCCCGAAGCCGCGCCAGCCGTGTCGCCCCTTTCATCGCCGCCTCAGCCCGCCCCGTCCGTTCCCGATACAAGGCGAACAACAACCGTTCCCCCGCGTCCCGCCCAAATGCCGCCGTGGCCGCGGCCAGAAGTTCGGCGGCAAGCCCCGGCGCCGGCGGACACGCCCGCGCCAGCCCCCGCTCCGTGAGCTGCCATGCCAGCTCCGGCCTGCCCATCCGCGACGGACGCCGCCACGTCTTCATCAGCCCGCGCCGCGCAAGTTCCCCGCAATGCCGCTTCGCGCCCATGTACGAAAGGCCCAGCGCCTCGGACAACTCCCGGACCGAAAGGCCGCCGCTCCGCAAGACCGCGGTCAGAATCTGGTGATGGCGTGAGGCGGCTTCCTGCCGGGGCATCCGGCCACGGTGAAAGCCCCGGCCCGGCCTGACAAGCGGCAAGTCACGCTCCTCCCCATCTTCCTGTCCCCATCTTTCTGTCCCCACACCCCCGAAAAAGGACAGAAAAATTCAGGACAAGAAAATCCAAGCCCACAGACCTGCCCCACTCCCCATCTTTCTGTCCCACCCCACGACCAGCGCCGTTGCGAACTGTCCGCTCACCGGTTAATTTGGCTGTTCCATGCGTCCGCATTCCTCGCCCCCCGGGTCCGACGCCGTCTGCCGCCATTGCGGGACGCGGTTCCGGCCCACCGCCGCAAGGACCGAATTCTGCTGCGCCGGATGCGAGTTCGTCTTCCACCTGATCGCCAAGAATGATCTCTCCAAGTTCTACGACCTCCAGGAGGGCGCCCGTTTCCCGGTCCGCGGCCTGGTTTTTCAGAAACGGGACTGGAGTTGGCTGGAAACCCAGACGCGCGACGCCGAAGCCGCCGCGGGCCCCGGCGGCGCGGCCCTCCACGACAAGGCGACGCAGGTTGAAATCGAACTCGACAGGTGGAACTTGCGGACCATGGGGCTGCGGTGCGGCCGCAGCTGTCGCCATTGCGGCCTCCGGAGCCGGGACGCGGGGAACGTCCCGCAGGCGAGTCAGCAGCTGAAACCACTGCTGCTCGTGGAAGAGATCCTGCACCCAACGGACGGCAGGGGAC
>CAYSZK010000015.1:0-26261 GCA_964435495.1 uncultured Verrucomicrobiales bacterium | reverse complement strand
GGGCCCGGGGGGGGCGGCCGCCACGGAAATGGACGTCCAGGGCGTCTCTTGCATCGGGTGCGTCTGGCTGATGGAACGGCTTTTCCAGCGGCGGGAGGGCGCGCTGGGTTTGGACGTGGACACTGGCACGGGCCGGCTGCGGATGCGCTGGCGCGCGGGGGCGTTTCAACCCCTCGAGTTCGCGCGCGAGCTGCAGGCGTTCGGCTACGCCACCGGCCCGCCGGGCGCCAAGAACGCCCCGGAAAGCCGCGCGCTGCTTCCGCGGCTCGGCGTGTGCGCCGCCCTCGCCATGAACGCCATGCTCTTCGCCCTGCCCGGATACCTCGGCATGGCGGACACGTTCACGTACGCCTGGCTGTTCCATCGCATCGCGTTCGGCATCGCGACGCTCAGCATCGTCGTGGGCGGCGGATACTTTTTCGCCCGCACATGGCGCAGCCTTCGCAGCGGCGTGTTGCACATCGACTTTCCCATTTCCCTCGGGCTCCTCGCGGCCTACGCCGGTTCCACGTTCGCCTGGGCAACCGGCCGCCCCGGATTCCTCTACTTCGATTTCGTGTCGGTGTTCGCCTTCCTGATGCTGCTGGGCCGCTGGGTCCAGCAGAAGGCCGTCGAACGCAACCGCCACCTGCTCCTCGGCCTTCGCGAGGAGGCCCCCCCGGTCACCCTCGAATCCACCGGCGCCACCGCCACGGCCGAGGCCCTCGCGCGCGGCGAACGGTTCCGCGTGGCCCCAGGCGCCCCGGTCCCGGTCCGCGCGCGCCTGGAGTCCGAAGGCGCAACGCTCGGCATGGAATGGATCAGCGGCGAGTCCGAGGCCGCCGCCGCGCGGCGCGGGCAGGTCGTCCCGGCGGGCGCCATCGTGGCCGGCCGCGAGCCGGCCGCGTTCGAAGCGTTGGAAACGTGGAAGGAATCGATGCTCGCCGCCTTGATGCGCGCCGCGCCGCGGACAGTGTACCGCGACGCGCGGCTCGAACGCTTCATCCGCGGCTATCTCCTTGTCATCGTCGGCCTCGCCGGGGCCGCGCTCCCGGCCATCTGGCTGGTCCGCGGGGACTGGGGCGCCGCGTGGCAGGTGGCCGTCTCGATCCTCGTGGTCTCCTGCCCGTGCGCGGCCGGCGTGGCGCTGCCCCTCGCCGACGACATGGCGGCGGCGCTGCTGCGCCGCGCCGGCGTCTTCGTCCGCGAGCCAAGCCTTTGGGCACGCCTCCCCGCCGTGCGCAAGGTCATCTTCGACAAAACCGGCACCGTAACCGCTGGAACACCCGAGCTCCGCGATCCGGAGGCGCTCACCCGCCTGGACGCCGGCGCCCGCGAAGCCCTGGCCGTGCTGGTGGCCGACAGTCTTCACCCCGTCGCCTGCGCCCTCCGCGAAGCGGGCGCCGCCTTCTCCGCCCCGCCCGATGCCGGCCCCGGCGTTCCATCGCCCGATGTGCGCGAAACGCCGGGTCTCGGTGTGGAATGGAACGGGCCCACCGGCGTCTGGCGCCTCGGGCGCGAAGCCTGGGCCTTGCGCCGCGAGGCCGCCCCGCCGCCCGCGGAGGGCGGCACCGTCCTCACCAAAGACGGGGCCGCCGCCGCGCGGTTCGAGTTCGAAGACAAGCCCCGCGAGGATGCGGCGCGGGAAATTGCGCGTCTGCGGGCAGCCGGCCAGCAAGTTTATCTTTTCAGCGGCGACCGCGGGGACAAGGTCGCCGCCGCGGCCGCGGCGCTGGGATTGGCGGAGGGCGCGTGGGAAGGCGGAATGACGCCGCTGCGCAAGGCCGACCGCGTGCGGGCGATGGACCGCCAGGACACGCTCATGGTCGGCGACGGCGCCAATGACAGCCTCGCGTTCAACGTCGCCTGGTGCACCGCAACCCCCGCCATCGACCGCGGCCTGCTGGAGCGCAAGGCCGACTTCTATTTTCTGGGCTCGGGCCTGGATGGCGTGCGGCGCGCCATGGAAATGGCGGGGCGCCGCCGGCGCGTGGCCCGGCGCGTCACCGCGTTTTCCATCGCTTACAACGCCACCGCCATCGCCGCTTGCCTCGCGGGTTGGATGAATCCCCTGGTCGCCGCCGTGATCATGCCCCTAAGTTCGCTGGCGTCGATCGGGATCGTCCTCGCCGGCTACGCTGGCGGCGCCGGCGGCTTGGACGGCGCTCGAGAACGGCCCGGCGGCAACCCATGATGTTCCCGGCGCGAACCGGGGACCTCACGCTTTGGGCCGGTCGAGCAGGGCCTTGACGCCGTCGAGGAACCGCTGCGGATGGATCGGCTTGGAATCGAACGCGTCAAATCCGGCCGCCAGCGCCTTCGCCCGGTCCCGTTCCATGCTGTGCGCGCTCAACGCCATCACCGGCACGGCCCGGGTCTCCGGCGCCGCCTTCAACTGCCGCACCGCCGCCCATCCATCCATCACCGGCATGCTCAGGTCCATGATGATCATGTCGAACGCCTCGGCCCCGGCCCGGGCCACGCATTCCGCGCCGTTTACCACCGTCGCCACTTCGTGGCCTGCCCGCGCCAGCCGCGTCTTGACGATGTCGCGGGTCATGTCATCGTCCTCCGCCAACAAGATCTTCGCCATCGCGCTGTGTGTCTTGCCCCGCCACCGCGCGAACGCAAGCCTGTTCATCCGCCGCTGTCCGCGCCCGCCGCCGGCTGCGCGCGCGCGGGCAGCCGCATCGTGAAGGTCGAACCCCGCCCCATTTCCGATTCCACCCCGACCGTTCCCCCGAGCATGGCCGAAAACTGTTTCACAAGGGCCAATCCCAGGCCCGTGCCCCCGTACCGCCGGGTCGTGGACGCGTCCCCCTGGGTGAACGGGTTGAACAACCGCGCCATCTGCTCCGCCGTCAGCCCGATCCCCGTGTCCCGCACCCGGAATTCCAGCCAGCCGCCCTCCCGCCGTTCCACTTCCAGCGCCACCTCCCCGCTCTCGGTGAATTTGCACGCGTTCCCGCCCAAATTGAGCAGGTTCTGGCGCACCTTCGTGGCGTCGCTGAACATCCGCCCCGCGCCGGCCGCCCCCGCAACCCGCAGGGTGTTGCCCCGCGCCTCCGCCAAAGGCCGGAGCGCCGTCTCCACCTCCGCCAACATCTCCCCCACGTCGAACTCCTCCAGGAACACCGTCATCCGTCCCGATTCGATCTTGGCCAGGTCCAGCAGGTTGTTGATCAGGGACAGCAGATGGCTCCCGGCCTGATGGATGTTCTTGACCCGGCGCAAGGTCTCCGCCTCCCCCCCGCCTTCCAAATCCTCCCGCAACAGATCCGAGTACCCAAGAATCGCCGTCAACGGGGTGCGCAGCTCGTGGCTGATGTTGGCAAGGAACCGGCTCTTGGCTTCGTTCGCCGCGTCCGCCAGTTCGCGCTGCCGGTTGGCCTCCCGCATCGCCTCCTCGAGCACCCGCCCCTGCGCCAGCAACAGGTCGTGGAACCGCAGCAGCCCCGGCCGCCCGCCCGGCCGCAGCACGATCACCGGCTCATAAACCAGCGGCGCCGGCCGCGCAAGGCTCAGCCGCACCGCTTCCGCCACCGGCGTTTCCTCCGCCAACGCCAGCATCCGCTGGCGCTTCATGTCAAAGGCGCCGTCAAACACGGAAAGAATCGGCCGCAGATAGGCCAGCTCAATTCCGAACCGCCGCGACAATCGCTGCTGAAACTGCTCGCGCGACACCATGCCGCGCAGGACCGCCCCCTCCAGGATCAGCAGACCGTGCAATTCCGGCCGCGTCTCAAACCGAAACGCCACCTCCCGCCCCAACGCGCCGGGTTCCACGGACTCCTCCGTCACGGGAAGCGACGCCAGGGTTTGCCCCACGCTCGCCGCCTCCGCCGTCCCGCTCATCGCGAACCGGCCTTAGCACGGCCCCACGCGATTGGCAACCGCCCCAGGCCCGGATACCCCGCCGTTTTGCCTTTCCTTCAAGCCCCTCCCCCGTGACTCTCCCGCCATGCGCGTCATCACAGGCTCTGCGGGCCGCATCGAGCTCACCGCCCCCCGCCACCCCGGCCTGCGGCCCACCCAGGACAAAGTTCGGCAGGCCATCTTCTCCTCCCTCGGCGACGCCGTCCCCGGCGCGCGGGCCGCTGATCTTTTCGCCGGCACGGGCGCCCTGGGCATCGAGGCCCTCAGCCGCGGCGCGCTCCACGCCGTCTTCGTCGAAAGCAACCGGCCCTGCCTCGCCGCCATCCGCGCCAACCTGGAGCGCACCCGCCTCACCCACGCCGCCACCGTCGTCAACGACGACGCCGTCCGGTTCGCCGAACGTTCCCCCGCCGCGTTCGATCTGGTCTTCGCCGACCCGCCCTACCTCAAACACCCGCCACCCGGCGCCGCCGAAGCCGAGGCGCGCCTGCTGGAAACCTTGCTCCGCTGCCTCAAACCCGGAGGCACACTGATCTACGAATTCTACTCGCCGCGCCCCCCCGCGCTTCATGGGGACCCGCCCGCCCGCCTGAAACGCTACGGCGAAACCGGGGTTCTCTTCCTCGGCCCCCGCGGAGCCGGGTCTGGGCCTTAGCACCCGGCGGCACGCGGGCCGCGCTCACGCCGGGCTTTCCGCGCGGTTGCGTCTCCGCATCCCCCGCCCCGCCCCCGTCTTCACGCTTTCCTTGGCGGCGCCAATCGTATTCACTGAAGGCCGGTCCGCAAAACGCCCATGAACCCCACCCCCGCGGTGCATCCCGAATTCCAGCGCCTTTCGGGCGAGCGGGATTTGTTGCGGGAAGAACTGGCCCGGCTGCTCGCCGAGCATCACATTCTTCTCTCCACTACGCGCCCTTATCTTCTCGCCCTGTACCAAGCCAAACTCGGTGGCGCCGAGCTTCGCCGCCTCGAGCTCCAGTCCGAAGCGGCCATGCTCAAACGACAGGCCGAGATGGCGCAGGCCGCCCTCAACCGCGGCGAAAGACCCAACGCCGCCGCCATCGCCGCCGCCACGGAAAACGAACGGGCCGAATGGTGGAAAAAAATCGCCGCCGCGGCGGACCGGCTGGAGAAAGGCCGCGCGGCCATCGACGCGGGCCTCCTTACCCCGGCTGAGGCGCACGAAATCAAGGCCGTGTACCGGAGGCTCGTCAAACAGTTGCACCCGGACTTGCATCCGAACCAGGATGCGGCCGCCGCCGCGCTTTGGCGGCGGGTCCAGGCCGCTTATGACGGCCGGGACCTCGAGGAACTTCGCGCGCTGGCCCTGATGGTCCGCGCGCCCGCCGCCGCCTCCGAACCCGGCTCCCTCGAGGCGCTTGCCCGTGAGATCGAGGGGATCAAGTCCCAGATCGCGCGGAAGATCGCCCAGCTCGACGCCCTCCGCCAGGAACCGCCGTTCAACGTGGCCGACAACCTCGACAACGAAGCCTGGGTGGAGGCCCGCCTCCGGGAGATTGAGACCGAGGTCCGCGCTCTGGAAACCCGGCGCGGCGAGCTTGAGGTTTTGCTCCGCACCCTTCTGCCCCGCGATGAAAACCTCGTCGAGTTTGGTTCCAATTGATCCCGCCCTCCTCGTCCTGATCCATGGGGCGTTTGGCAAGGACGGCGCCCTCATGCCGTTCGCGCGCGAGATCATGCTGATCGAGTGCCATGTTGCCGGGACCAGCCACCGCGACCTCGCCGAAGTCGAGCCCGCGCTCGCCCCGGGCGCGCTGCTGCCGCTCAAGCGCGAGCCCGGCAATCCCCACGATCCCCTCGCGGTCATGATTTTGGACGAGTCCGGGCGGCACCTCGGCTACATTCCAAGGGCCAAGAACGAGGCGATTGCGCGGCTCATGGACGCGGGAAAGCTGCTCTTTGCCCGGATGGAATCCAAGGAGTGGCTCGGCGAATGGCTGCGCATCGAGGCGCGCATTTTCCTCCGGGATTGCTGACCGGGTAGGAATCAGTCCCACGCTTTGACACCTCGGCCCAATGCGGCCCGGATCGTCGCGCCAAAATCCGCCCACTCGATCCCCAGCAACCGGCCCGCCTCCCGCCCGTCTCCCGTGCTCCCCTCCTCAAGCATGGCCACCTGCGCGGACGTCAATGGCGGGCGCGCCAGCGCCTTCTCCATCAGAAATCCAATCGCGCGCGCCAACGGAAAGGGCAGCCGCACAATCAGCGGTTTTGGACTGGCCAGCCACGCCCACGCCAAAGCGAAGGGCAGCAAATCCAACTGCCGCCGCACCACCGTCGGCCGTTTCCCCAGCGCCCGCGCGATTTCCACCAGCATCTCCTCCAGCGTCCACGCACGGTCCCCGCACAAGTCCAGCGTCTTTCCCACTGTCCCGGTCCGTTCCAAAGCCGCCGCCACCGCCCGCGCCACGTCCCCGAGCGCCACTGGTTGGAACCGCTCCAAACCGTCGCCGAAACACGGTACCACAAACGCCTGCAGCGCGTTCCACGGGAACCGCATCATGCGCGCGAATTGCCCGACAAACCCGTCCGCCCCCGCGATCAGGCCCGGGCGCAGGATGGTCCATTCCAATCCCGAACCCCGCACCGATTCCTCCGCCTCCCACTTGGTGCGGTGGTACGCCGAGCCGCCGTGGGGGCGCGTCCCCAGCGCGCTCACATGAACAAACCGCCGGACCCCGGCCGCCCTGGCCGCCGCCAACACATGCCGTGTGCCTTCCACATGGACATCGTGAAACGTCAGGCCCGGCGGCTCCGCGATGATGCCCACCAGATGGACCACCGCGTTCGCACCGGCAAACGCCCCGGCCAGCGTGTCCGGCCGCAGGATGTCGCCCTCGACAAAAGCAACGCCGCCCGCGCCCGGCACGGACCCCGCGGAACGGGACAGCGCCCGCACGCTCCATCCGCGCGCGGCCAGTTCGGCGCACACCGCGCGCCCCACAAATCCCGTCCCGCCTGTCACCGCCACGACGCCGTCCATGGCACACGCTACCGCGTTGCGGGCGGCGCGCCAGCCCCGGCGGCGGGAGGGACGGCTACTCGAACCGAGCCGGTTGCCCCGTCGCCGCCAGCACCGACTCCCAAGCCCTGCCGTCCGGGTCCACCCGCTTTTGCCGGGCGGCCAGCATCTCCACCGGCACATGAATGAACCGGTCGTGCAGATACCCGATCACCACGCCGGTTTTCCCCGCCATGGCCGCATGCACGGCGTTCCGCGCGTACCGGTCGCACAGGATCGCGTCCTCCGTGTTCGCGGCCACGCTCCGGATCACGTAGCTCGGGTCAATGTACCGCATCACCACGGGCACTCCTTCGGCCTTGAAATAGGCCTCGATCTTGCCGCGCAGAAACGTCCCAATGTCGCCAAATTTCACGTTGCCCGACGCGTCGCGCCCGCCGCTTTCCCCGGCCAACAGATCCTGGCCCGCGCCCTCCGCCACCACAATCACCGCGTGCCGCCGCGCGAGCATCCGCTTCTTCAAATACGCCAACAGCCCCCGCGGCCCCTCCAGCGCAAACGGCACCTCGGGGATCAACACAACGTTCACGTCCTGGCTCGCCACCGCCGCGCCGCCCGCGATGAACCCCGCGTGCCGACCCATCAGCTTCACCACGCTGATCCCCATGTCCACGCTCCGCGCTTCGGTGTGCGCGCCCGCGATCACCCGGCAGGACTCCTCCAGCGCCGTCAAATACCCGAACGTTCGCGCCACAAACGCCACGTCGTTGTCGATGGTCTTCGGAATCCCCACCACCGCGAGCGCGTGCCCCCGTTTCTTCGCTTCCTGATAAAGCGCGTTGCCGCCCCGCTGCGTCCCGTCCCCGCCCACCGTGAACAGCATGTTCACCCCGCGCTTCACCAGATTGTCCACGGCCGCCGCCACGTCCACCGGCCCGCGCGACGTGCCCAGCATCGTGCCGCCCTCCTGGTGGATGTCGTCCACCAGCTCCGGCGTCAGCACCACCGGCGGCGCCCCAAGCACGGGGTCAAGCCCCTGGTACCCCCACCGGAACCCCAACACCTCCGCCACCCCGTAGCCGTGGTGCAGATCAAAAAACAACGAGCGGATCACGTTGTTGAGCCCAGGACACAACCCGCCGCACGTCACAATCCCCGCGCGCACGGTCTTCGGATCGAAAAACAGCCGCGCCCGCGGCCCCGCCATCTCAAAGGCCACATCCGACGCTGGCTTCTCCCCGGGTATCCCCACGATTTCAAGCGGCACCCGCAGCCGGTCGTCCACCGGCCTGGATTTCGGGCTTGGAAACTTCGCCTCACCAAGGTTCGTCACGGTCATGGCCTGCCATCGTACCCAACCGCGGGTTCCCCGCCAGACAATTGCGCAGAGCGCCACCCCAAGTCGCCGCGGCTTTCCTTCCCTCCCCCTCCGCGAGCCCGGAAGTCGAGAGTCGAGGGCCGAGGGTCGAGGGCATGAACAACGCGCTCCCCACCCCCGCCCAAATTCCCGCATGACTTGCCGGAATCCTTCGCTACAGCTTGCAGCCATGCTTCGAGTCGGAATCGTCGGTCTCCCCAACGTCGGAAAATCCACCCTTTTCAACGCCGTTACGCGCACGCGCAAGGCCGCCGCCGCCAATTACCCCTTCTGCACCATCGACCCCAACGTCGGCGTTGTCGAAGTGCCCGACAGCCGCCTCGGCGTGCTCGCGAAGATGTCCAAATCCAAAAAAATCGTGCCTGCCGCCATTGAGTTCGTGGACATCGCCGGCCTGGTCAAAGGCGCCAGCCAGGGCGAGGGCCTTGGCAACGCGTTCCTCTCCCATATCCGCGAGACCGACGCCATTGTCCAGGTCGTCCGCTGTTTCGACAGCTCCGACATCCACCACGTCTCCGGCTCCGTCGATCCCGTCCGCGACATCGAGGTCATCAACACGGAACTCATCCTCGCCGACCTTGGCGCGGTCCAGAAACGCAAGGACAAGACCGCCAAATCCGCCCGCGGCGGCGACAAGCAGGCCAGGGCCGAATTGGACCTCTTGGAAAAAATCGAGCCCCACCTCGACGCCGGAAAACCCGCCAACACCATGGACCTCACCAGGGAGGAGCGCGCCCTCCTACGCCTCTTCTTCCTGCTCTCGGCCAAACCCACCCTCTTCGCCTGCAACGTGGCCGAGAACGATCTCGCCGGGGCCGACGCCAACGCCTACGTCCAGAAGGTCCGGGAGCACGCCAAAACCCACCTCGACACGGAGGCCGTCGTCATTTCCGCCCAAATTGAGTCCGATCTGGTCGATCTCTCCCCGGACGAGGCCGAGGCCTACCTCAAGGAACTCGGCGTCGCCGAGTCCGGCGTCGGCCACCTCATCCGCGCCGCCTATCATCTCCTCGGCCTGCGCACGTATCTCACCACCGGCGAGACCGAATCCCGCGCCTGGACGATCCACGCCGGCGACACCGCCCCGAAAGCCGCCGGCGTCATCCACTCCGATTTCGAACGTGGCTTCATCGCCGCCGAAGTCGCCGCCTACGACGATCTCGTGGCTCTTGGCTCCCACGCCAAAGCGCGCGAGGCCGGCAAACTCCGCATCGAAGGCAGGGAATACGTCGTCAAGGACGGCGACGTGATCGAGTTCCGTTTCAACGTATAGCCACAAGCGGCCCGCGTCCCGCGAAACACGGCCCCATCACCCGGCCTCCTTTGCCCCGCCGAACCCGCCCGCCCCATGCGGCGGTCGCGCCGTCCCTACTTCCGCCGCCGGCGGACCGCCGCGAACGCGAGGGCCACGAGCCCCAGGCCAACGATCGCGCCCGGTTCTGGAATCGCAATAATCGCCAGGTCGAAGCTCGCCTCCAGCGCCACCACCAGATACGGGATCGAGTTCGGGCTGTTGGTGGCGTCAATGAACCAAAGGCCCTCGGGCGCCCGGAAGTTGCTGCCCAGAAACAGGAAATCGACAAAGAACGGGTTGTTCGGATCGTTGATGTTAAACTGCGCGATCGAGTTCATCCGCTCCAGGCCAACGAACAGGAAATCGTTGGTCCCCACGCGCCCCAGCGTGACGTACTCCGGTTCGGGACCTTTGTCGTCGGAGCGCGCGTCAAAGCCGCTGCCGTTCTCGCCGTTGAAATTGAACGCCAGGGGAACCTCGTTCGAAACGATCGTTTCGAGGTTGCTGCCGGAATCGTACACCAGCGTGCCGTCCTCGGTCCAAATCGTGAAGCTGCGCGTCCCGATCATCGTCAGGTTCGTGATCTGCCCGGAGCCGTTGAGCCCGTCGAGGAGGGATACGTTCAGGCGGCCGAGGTTGGTGCCGTTGGCCGCCGCGCCGTTGTAGCTCGCGTTGAGAGCCGCCAGGTAATTGGCCTCAATCGGCGGGCGCCCGCCCGACCCCAACTGGCTCACCCGTGCCGTGTCGTTGGCGACCGCGGCCGCCGTCGCCCCGTCCGGCGGGCGGGCGTCGCCTTCGTTGGCGGTCACAATGTAGTTCGTCCCGTTTTTCGAGAACGACGTGATGCCGTCGGGCATGGGCATGCCCCGGATGACGTCGTTGATCGCGATGAGCCCGTCCGTATCCGAAGCGTCAATCGCCTGGTTGATGGTCCCCAGGCTGAACACCTTCTCCCACGCGTTCGACGCCAGGTTGAACACGCCGATGCCGTTGTTTTCCTGCAAACTGACAAAGGCTCGATTGCCCTGGACGGTGATGAACTCCGGTTCGACGTCCAGGTGGTGGTTGGCCGGGTTGGTGTTGTTCGGATGAAACCGCAGGCTGCTGAGCCCGGGGACGCCCTGGAAATCCACCGTGGCAACGTTGCCGTTGCTCACCGCGCCCACGGTCGCCAGCGTGACCCCCGTCATGTCGATGACGCTGACCGAGCCGGGCCGGTCCACAAGGTTCGTCGGGTGTGACCCCACCGGCTCCGCCTCGTTGGCCACCAGCAGTTTCGTGCCGTCGGGCGAGAACGTGAGCATGTCCGGGTGGTATCCCACCGCGACCGAACCCAGCACCGACCCGCTCGTGGGATTAAAGAACACCACGCGCCCGTTCGTCGTGCCGTCCTGGCTGGTCGAATACATGGTGGCCGCTCCGAAGCCCCGCCCCAGCGGGTCCACCGCCACCGACGTCACGTTCGCGTCGGAGAAAATGTTCGTGAACGAAATCAGGTGCGTTTGCGTGATCGCGCTGGGGTTGGCGAAGTTCAGAATCTCCACCCCGCTGGGGAACGTGTTGTAAAGAAGTTGGTTCCCCTTGTCGTGAACCACAATCTCCGACCCCTGCAAGGCCGTTGAATTCGTGTACGTGCTGTAAAGCGTCATCTGCGCCTGCGCCCCGGCCGCGGCGAAAACCGCGGCGATTATCGTCAAAAGAGTTTTCATGCGCGGCGAGCCTCGACGGGAATTGTGGCAAACGTGCGACGTTTGTGTGACAATTGTGTCACGGCCAGGCGCCCGCCAGGACACCCGGACGCCGCCCCCACTGTCAATCCCGCAAGGCGGTCCGCCCCACCACCGGCACCAGCAGCGCCCCCAGAACAAGCTGCCCGATGTGGAACACAATCAGCGGCAGCACCAGCGCCGCCATCGGCGGCAGCCCCGGCACGCCCCCCGCCGCTCCATACACCGCCCCCGCAATCGGAAGGCCCGCCGCCAGGGTCTTCTGGGATGCCGAAAAAAACGCCGCCACCCGGAACTCGTGCGCCCACCCCAGCCGCGCCAGCGCCCACCAGCACAACGCCTTGTTCACCACCAAAAACCCAAGCGCCGCCCCGGCCGCCCACGCCATGCCCGCCCCGCCGCCGCGCGCCGGGCCGGCCAGGAAGTTGCAGATGGAGGAATAGACGATGAAAAAGATCAGGCACGACGCCGCGTCCCGCAGGACGGGCTTGCGCCGGTCGGCCCACGCGGCGAGCCAGTGCCGCAGCAACTGCCCCACCGCGAACGGCACGATCAACTGCATGAAAATCGCGCGCACCAACGGCCACACGTCGATGGCCGCACCCGTCCCCGAAGCCAGCAGGAAGGCCAGCCACGCCGGCCCGATCAGCACGCCCAGCAGGTTGCCCACGACGATGTTGAACATCGCCACCGCCGTGTTGCCGCCCGCCCGCGCCGAGAACGCCGCGTTGGTCGCCACCGTCGTCGGCAGCATCCCCAAATACAGCAATCCAATCCGTTCCCCCGGCCCCAGCGCCCCGCCCAGCGCCGCCGCCACGCCCCACGCCAGCGCCGGCGCCACACCGAACATCCACACCTGGCAGAACAAATGCACGCGCCACGCTCCCAAACCCCGGCGCACCTGTTCCGCCGGCAGTTGCAGCCCCTGGATCAGGAAAATGCCCATCACCGCCGGGCCCGTCAGATGCTCCGTCCGCAACAAGCCGCCCTTGGCGCCCAACCCGGGAGCGATCACCGCCGCGGCCAGGGCAATCCCAAGACCCGCAAAAAACGGCAGGAGCGGTTTCCACGCCTCCGCCCACCGCGCCCCGCCCTCCGCGCTCACGCCGCCAGCCACCGCCGCACCCGCGCCAGGGACTCCCGGACATCCTCCGCCGGCGAGTGCTCCTCCGGCTCGTGCTCGATGCACACCGGCCCCGTAAACGCCCCGGCCTTGAGCGCCTCGACCACCTTCCGCACCGGCACCACGCCGTCCCCCAGCGCGCAGGTCTCGTGCCCGATGTCTTTCATCATCGGCCCGGAACGGAACTGCGGCTTGCGAATGTCCTTCAAATGCACCGCCTTGAGCCGCGGCGCAAGAGCCTTGGCCGCCTCCGCCGCGTCCAACCCTTGCGTCCCGCACCAACCCGTGTCCAACGCGATCCCGATCACGTCCTCATCCCCCGCGCCCAAGATTCCCAGCATCTCCTCCACGCTCTTCTGCGGATGGTTCTCAAACCCAAACACCAACCCCAAGTCCCGCAACATCCCGGCGAATTCCGCGCGCTCGGGTCCCAGCCATTCTTTCGGCGCCCCGCCCGCCAGCACGCCCGCGCCCAGCGCCACCGCCAGCCCGGCCGTCTTCCTTAGCAACTCCCGATCCGCCGGCAACCCGCCCGCGAGCGCCATCACGCGCATCCCCCGCGCGGCCAGCATCTCTTTCGCGTCCGCGATCTGCCGCGGCGCGGCCCACGCCGGGTGCAGATGCGCCACCCACAGATCAATCGCGTCGAACCCAAGCGCCTTGACCTCATCCAGCATCGCCCCAAACCGCTCCCGGAAAACCGCCTCTGGCCGGAACCAATCCTGCGTTGCCTTGTCCCCCTGCCCCCAGCCCAGGGTCATCCTGTACCCCAGCTCCCGCGCCACGAAATTTGCGCTCATGAACGAGATTGTTTCCATTAGGGCGCCACGTTGCCCGCGCCCTGGCCCCAAGGAAAGGCCAAACCGTTCCACGCCCTCCCTCCCCTCATCCTTACGCTGCCGGCCACAGGCCACACCCTGGCGCAGCGCCAGGCCCGCATCGTAAGGACTTGGATTCCCGCCGATGCCACAGCATTTTTGCTTGCCCGCAAGGCGCGAAGGTGGAACACGGAGGATCGTGCGATGGCTACTTCGCGGGCGACCGCCTCGCGCGGGTCGTCCGCCGCGTGGAGAGCATCCGCGGGGAATTCGGCGGGCGTTGCGGCAGCATGGCCGAACTCGCGCTGCGCTTTGCCCTGCACCACCCCGTCGTCTCCATGAATTTTCCTTTTCGTGCCCATTCCCCGCCCGTAACCTCGCCTTATGACCCCGCGCGAACGCATCCTTGCAATTCTCGACCGCAGGCCCGTGGACCGCATCCCGGTGGACATTTGGACCACGCCCGAAGTCGCCGAAGCCCTCCGGCGCCACACCGGCGCGGCCACCGACGCCGAAGCCCACGCCAAACTCGGCCTCGACAAAGTGTATTGGTCCATGCCCGCCTACCAGGGCAAAGGCATGGTCAACGACGCCGCCACCGACGGCTCCCAACGCACCATGTGGGGCGCCCGCACCCGAACGGTCCGCTCCGGCGCCGCCACGTACAGCGAGACTGTCGAAAACCCCTGGGCTGGTTTCACTTCAACCCGCGAGATCGAAGCCTACCCGCTCTTTCCCGACCCCGCCGCCTTCGGCTACGACGACGCCCTCGCCGCCGCCCGGGAAACCACCGCCCGCGGCTACGCCGTCATGGGCCCGTGGATTTCGCATTTCGAAATCTACTGCGGCCTGCGCGGCCTCGAAAACGCGCTCGCCGACGTAATCGAGGAACCGGCCCTCGTCGAAGCCGGCCTCGACCGCATCGGCGCCATCCAAACCGCCCTGCTCGAACGTTTCCTCCCCGCCGCCGGACCCAACCTCGACTGGGTCTTCATCAGCGACGATCTCGGCATGCAGGAAAGCCTGCTGATGTCTCTCGAAGCCATCGACCGCCACATCCTGCCCCGCCTCCGCGCCTGGTGCGATCTCATCCACCGCCATGGCAAGAAAGTGATGTTCCACACCGACGGCGCCGTGCTCCCGCTCATCCCCCGCCTGCTCGACGCCGGAATTGATATCCTCAATCCCATCCAGCACGCCTGCCCCGGCATGGACTGCGCCCATCTTAAGAAGGAGTTTAGCGATCGCGTCATCTTCTATGGCGGCGTCGAAAACCAGAAGGTCCTGCCCTTCGGCACGCCCGCCGATGTTCGCGCCGAGGTCCGCAATCTCCTCCAGACGCTGGGCCGCGGCGGCGGCTTCATCTGCTGCTCCTGCCACAACATCCAGGCCGGCACCCCCGTGGACAACGTTCTCGCCCTCATCGACACCGTTCTCGAAGAAGGCCACAAGTGGCTCGGCGCCTGACCCCGCCCCTCTGCGCGGAGCGCGGCCGCGGCGGGACCTCGCTGGGCGCGGGGGCGGCGTATTTGCTGTCGGCATCGTGAAACGGAAAGAACTGCGGTTGCCGAAGCCGGCCGTCAACCGCCAATCCCCTTCAGTTGAATTTGTGCGCGTAACAGGCGCTATCCGCGGTTCGCAGCCGGAGGACTATCCCTGCCGCGGGACGCTATCGCGAGCCTGTCCGCATCGCTGTGTCCGGCATTTTCACTTATCGATCTCAGAAAGAATTTTATCAAGGCTCCTTGCCGGATCCGATGAAGCGGCAAGCTTCTCATCCCTCAGAATCCGAATATCCTCCAGATCTTCCAACGCCTCTTGAATTCGCAAAAACTCTTCGTAGGAAAGAATTACGAATTCCTTCTTTCCTTCTCTTTCAATAATTTGTGGGTGAATGCTCATGGCTGCCTGTAGGCTTCCCGTCTGTGAAGGATACGATACACGATGATTTCGTCTTGGGCGACCTCAAAAAGAGCGCGCCAGTCGCCGGCGCGCATCCGATATTCAGGGTTGTGGTTGGTGAGCCGCTTGACATCGCCTCCGAGATTGTCCTCAAGCAGGCGCAGGCGTGCGACGACGCGGCGCCGAACGTCGGACGTCATGGCCTTGAGGTCTTTTTCGGCTTTTGGCTTGAGAGTGACTCGATATCTCACCAGGCGCCAGCCCCTCCCCTACGCTTTCAGCATCGCCTCAACCTTTCCCAGAATCACCGATTCGCAACCCGGCACGCTCAGCACGTCGCATTCGCTGCCCAGGATGAACGGATGCCCCACCGCGCGCATCCGCTCCAGCAGCTCCCGCGACTGCGCCGCGACCTGCGCGGCCGTGATCTCGTTGTCCGAATAGAATTTCTTCGACGGCAGGTTCCCGAACAGCACCGTCGTCTTCGGCACCCGCGCGGCGTCCTCCCACAGTTTCCGCGAGCACCCAAGGCTCAGCACCGCCGGATCAAGCTCCCCAAACTGCCGCACCATGTCGTCGGTCAACTCCCCGCAATCGTGCAGAATCAAGTCCACATCCAACCGCCGCATCTCTTCGCGGATGCGTCTGAGATGCCGGATCGCCAGCCGGTCCAGCAACCCGGGGTCGGCCTCAAGCTGGATCGGCGAAAGATACACAAGATTGCACGCCGGTTCGCATAGGCACACTGCCCGCGCCCCCGCCGCCGCCTGCAACCTAATGGACCGCAACACCACCTCGGTTCCGAGTTCGAGGACCGCCTCGACCGCGAGGGCCTCCTCCTCGTCCGATCCTGAGGCTAGCAAATACACTCCTGTGATCGGGTCCGCCAGCAGCTTGGTCATCAAGGAAAACGGCCCGATCACCATCCCCACCGCCACGAGGTCCTTCTCCGCCGCCACGCGCGCGATGGCCTCGCAGTTCGCCGCCAGCCGGGCCACGGGCCGCTCCCCCTTCCGCGCAACCACCCTGTCTTTCAGGTCCGACGGCGGCATCCCCTCGAAATGGTGCGTATCAATCGCCGCGGGTTCCAAGCCCAGAATCGTCAACAAATCCTGCTTCTCAACCTTCAAATCCATCAACGGAAAGGCCAGTGGCGTCCGAAAACGCCTCGCCGCTTCCACCACCGTCGCGCCCAGCCGCGCCCCGTCAAGCAACTGCCCTTCGTGATCCGCCTTCTCCTTCAGCACCAGGTCGGTCCCAATCGGCATCCGCAACCCGTCCGCCGCCAATTTCAGGTAGGTCTCTCTTTTCACCGGGCGAGAGAATGCACGGGCCGCTCCGGTTCCACTACGCATTTCTTGCCGTTCGCTGTGTGGCGTGGACTTGGGCCGCGCCGGGCATCGGCGGGTCTCAGCCGATCAGCCGCACCGCCGCCGCGGGTACGCGCGCGTCTTCGAGCGGATCGCGCGGGTTGAGCAGCCGGTCCTTCAAGAGCAGGAAGAGGCCCAGCAGCACCACGATGATTCCGATCGCCCCCAGCGTGAACCACAGCGTCATGGAGGCCTCTGATTTCGAGCCCGTGATGTCCCGGTTCACCCGGCCCTGCGCGGGCTTGGCCAGCGCCTTCTTCTTCGCCCCTTCCAAGGCGGTGATCATCTCCCCATAGGACTGGAAACGCCTGTCCGGATCCCGTTCCAGGCTCTTGTTGATGACGAACGCCGTCTCGTCGGTCACCGTCGGCGCAAACGCTTTCAGCGACACCTTCTCGGATTTCAAATGTTTCCACGCCACCAGCGACGCCGTCTGCGCCTCAAATGGCGGACGCCCGGCCATGGCGTGGAACAGCGTCCCGCCAAGGCTGTAGATGTCCGAGCGCTGGTCCTCCCCTTTCTGCTCCAGTTTCTCCGGCGCCACGTAATAGGGCGTGCCCCAAACCTCGCCGGAATTCCGCCGGGCGTCGTCCACTGGCAGCGACAGCCCGAAGTCCACCAATTTTGCCATCCGGTTCGGCCCGAACAAAATATTTCCCGGCTTCACATCCCGGTGCAGCAGGCCGTGCGCGTGCGCCTCCTGCAGTCCGCGCGCGGCCTGGATGCCGATGTCCAGCGTTTCCACCTCCCCCAGCGCGCCCACACGCGTCATGTAATCGTCCAGCGACCCGTGCTGGATCAGCTCCATCGCCAGGTAATAGGCCTCCCCCTCCTTGCCAAAATGATAGACCTGCACCACGTTCGGATGGTTTATCGACGCCGTGATCTCCGCCTCCCGCGCGAAACTCGTGATGAACTCGTGGTCCGACGCCAGGTTCGGATGCAGGATTTTGATCGCCACCACCCGGCTTAGCGCCGAGTCGATCGCCTCGTAAATCGTGCCCATGCCCCCCGACGCCACCCGCCGCGTCAACAAATACGGACCCATGGTCCACACCGCCGCCGTCTTCGCCGAGCACGAGGGACACTGGATCGGCGTCCCGGGATCAATGTCGGTCGTGTCAATGAGTTGTTTGCATTGGGGGCAGTTCATTGACCTCGACCCCGGTGTCTGCAGCTTGGGAAGCGCCATGGTTCCTCCTCGGTTACCACCGCCGTTATATCATCGCAAGGCGAATCCGCGCCCCGCCTCGAATCACAACCCGTCCCCCCAGAAATCTCCGCGCGCGCCGCGCCTCCCGGAGCCGCGCGTCCAGGCCCGTGTCAGGCCGGCGCTCCGTTCCCCGTTCCCAGTATCCGCGGCGCCCCCATGCCCGCCCACGGCAGCCGCACCGGCTGCCCCGGATACAGATCAAAGAAGTTGTCCGGCAACCGCGCCTCCCCTCCCAAGTCCAGACAGACGCCCCACACAAACACCGGCGACTCAAACACCGCTTCGCCACGTTCCACCCGAACCTCCACCTCCGGCTTCGCCCAGTCCAACTCCCGGAAAAAGGGAAGCACCAACCGCCCCCGCGCCATCACCCGCCCGGCCCCGTCTTCCAACACCGCAAACGCCACCCGCCCGCGCCCGTCCCCCATCTCCGCCAATGGAAACCGCGCCAGCGGCGCCGACGCGTTCGGCCCCAGTTCCACCTCCAGGCTCCGGTCCAGCGGATACCCGCCCCGCGTCCCAAACAGCCCGTGGCGCAACCGCCCCCGCACCGCCTCCCGCGTTTCATTCACGCCAAACACCACGATCTCGTCACCCTCCTCCGCCACCACCACCGTCACCGGCGCGAACGCCCGCCGCACCGGATGGAACGCCGGCGTCCGCCTCAAATAATAGTCCACCGGCGTCCAGCTCCGCACGCACGGCCAGGTGTCGTTGAACATCCAGAAAATCGCCGAGCCCGACCGGAACATGCGCCGCCGGAAATTCTCGATGTACTCCCGCAACCCCTCCCCGTGCACGAGCCCCGCCCAATAAACATACTCCTCCACCCCCATCCCCGCCACCTCCCGCCCCGTCCACTGCGCGATCATCCCGTCGCTTGGGCTCGGCTCCGCCCAAAACGATACGCTGTTGTCGTGCTGGTTCCACGCGAACGAATGCGCCCGCCGCTGCCCCTCCGGCAGACACGCCTCCACCGTCCCCAACGCCGCCGGCCCCAGGGTCCCCCCCTCGTTCGGAAACGAACAAATCATCCTCCGGTACCCCCGAAAATCGGTGTTGTGGAACCCGATCCCCCACGGATGCTGGTCCCCCGTGTGGTCCGCGCCCGGACTCACGAAACCCTTCGAGTACGGCGACGATGGCCAGTAAAACCGCGTCGGGTCCTCCCGCTGCAGTATCCGCGGCGCCGTGATGTGGAAAAACGCGTGGTCGGGATTCACCAGCCCCCACTTCTCATAATTCCAATGCCAGTTCGCCGTCTCCAGCTCGTTGTTGCCGCACCACGCCACCAGGCTCGGATGCGCCGCCAGCCGCCGCGCGTGATGCTCCACCTCCGCGCACACCGACTGGTAAAACGCGCGGTCGGCCACTGGATACTTTGCGCACGCAAACACCATGTCCTGCCACACCATGAACCCGCGCTCGTCCGCCAAATCGTACAGCGCATCCTTCTCGTACAGCCCCCCGCCCCACACCCGCAGGAAATTGAAGTTCATCTCCTCCGCCCGCGCGAGCAACCCCGCGTACCGCTCCCGGTCCGCCCGGACCAAAATCAAATCCGCCGGCACCAGGTTTCCCCCCTTGCAAAAAATCGGGCGGTTGTTGATCTCAAAGTAAAAGTAGTCCCCCGCCTCGTGCGCGTCCTGCCGCACCACCACCCGCCGGAATCCCACCCGCCGCGTCACCCGCGCCACCACGGCGCCCCCCACCTCAATCTCCGCCGCCACCTCCACCAATGGCTGCCCCCCGTGCCCGCGCGGCCACCACAACGGCGGATTCTTCACCTCCAACACCGCCTCCACGGGATGCAGGCCCGGCGCCATCACCACCGCCGCCTCCGCCCGCGCCCCCAATTCGCCCATCCCCACCCGCAACGTGCCCGTGACAGGTTCCGGCCCGGGATTCTCCACGAACCAGCGCACCCGCACCTCCGCCGAGTCCAGGGACGGCGCCACGGACACCAGCGGCACAAGCTGGTCCGCCCGCACCGCCGCCGCCGTCCATTCCAGCGCCACGCTCCCGCTCAACCCCACGTTCAACAGCCGCGGCGCCCAGTCCCACGCAAACTGGCATTGCGGTTTCCGAATCCACGGACGCTTGTGCAGGCGCACCGCCGGCGCGGGATGGTAATCCGACCCCGGCTTGTCCCCCGCGTGCATCAGCCCCGACTCGATCTCCACCACCAGCACGTTCTCCCCAACCCGCAAGCGCCCCGTCACGTCCACCCGCAACGGCAGGAAAAAGTTCGCGTGCTCCGCCACCTTTTCCCCATTCAAAAACACCGACGCCGCGCAGTCCACCTCCTCAAAGACCAGCCACGCCCGCGCCCCCGCCCGCGCCGCCTCCCCGGGCGCCTCGAACGTCCTCCTGTACGTCCAAAACTGTTCCTCCACCCACCGCGCCGCCAGCGCGTGCAAACCCTCCGCCGGGTCGCCAATCAACCCCGCCCGCATCAAGTCCAGATGCGCTTCCCCAGGCACCCGCGCCTCCAGCGCCCCGCGCCCCGGGACGCCCCGGCTGAGCGCCTCCGTCCGCACCCCCCGCTCGGAATCATTCCAGAAAAGTTCCCACGTCCCGTTCAAACTCATGCGCCCCAGGGCGCCCGCCGTCATGTCCATCGCCCGCATCTACCCGTTCCCTCGCCCGCGTAAATCCAATTTTCACGCCCGTTCTCCCCCTTTGCCTTCCCCCCGTCTCTGGGGTAAATGTCTTCGACCACCATGTCCGACCGATCCTGGCTCTGGTTCGCCCTCGCCGCGTACGCCGCCGTCCCGCTCCTCGGCCTCCGCCGCGGCCTCCACCGCTACTTCCGGCCGGGCGCGCCCGATCTCATCCTGTTCCTCGCCGCCTGGGCGTTGCATACCCGGTTCCTCGTCCTCCGCGGCGGGGCCATCGGCCATTGCCCGCTCACCAACGGCTTCGAAGTCCTCGCCTTCGTCGCCTGGTCCGCCGGCCTCACCTATCTGGTCATCGGCCCGCTCTACCACCTCACGCTTCTCGGCGCCGTTACCGCCCCGCTGTGCGCCGGGTTCCTTGCCTTCGCACTCGCCTTCGTCCCCGATGTTCCGTCCTCGCTCCCGCCCCTTGGCTGGGCGCTCGAATTCCATGCCGCCCTCTCCGTCATCGCTTACGGCGCCCTCGGCATCGCCGCGCTCGCCGGCGCCGCCCTCCTCGTCCAACACTGGTGCCTCAAACACAAAGCCCTCGACGCGCTCTTCTCCCAATTGCCCCCGCTCCACGATCTCGCCGCCGTCCATCGCAAGCTGCTCCTCTTCGGCTTGATCCTGTTCACCCTCGGCGCCGGCGCCGGCTTTTTCGTGCCCTCCGCCGCCCAGCCCGCCAAACTCCTCTGGACCGCCTGCGTCTGGTTTGCCTGGCTCCTCCTCGCCTTCGCCGCCCTCGCCCAAAAACTCAGCCTCCGCCGCGGCGCCCTCGCCTCCATCGCCGTGTACGCCTTCATGCTCGGCACGTTCTGGCTCATCAACTTCGGCGCCTCCCCCACCCCCCACCCCTGAACGCCATGCACCTCGCCGCCCTCGGCCTCAGCCATCACAACGCCCCCATCGGCGTCAGGGAACAGCTTGCCCTCCCCCCGGAACGCCTCGACGCCGCCTTCGCTTGGGCCAGGGCCTGCCCCGGCCTTGGCGGTCTGGTCATCCTTTCCACGTGCAACCGAACCGAATTCTACGCCGCCCTCCCCGACGGACGCGAACTCCTCCCCCTCGTCGCCTCACTCTTCGAAACGATCGGTGTTCCCAAGTCCGCCGCCCACCCGCTCATCCCCCGCCGCGGAACCGCCGTGGCCCACCATCTCTTTCGCGTCGCCGCCGGCCTCGATTCCATGGTCGTCGGCGAAACCGAAATCTTCGGCCAGGTCAAGCATGCCTACGCCCTCGCCTCCCGCCACGCCTGCGCCGGACCCCTCCTTCACCGCCTCTTCCAGCACGCCTTCCGCGCCGGCAAACAGGTCCGCTCCCAAACCGACATCACCCGCGGCGCCGTCTCCGTCGCCTCCGTCGCCGTCGAACTCGCTGAACGCATCTTCGGCGCGCTCCACCGCGCGCGCGTCATCCTTCTCGGCGCCGGCGACACCTCCGAGAAGGTCGCCCGCCACCTCCTCGCCCGCGGCGCCACCTCCATCCTCGTCGCCAACCGCACCCACCAGCGCGCTCTCGACCTCGCCGCCAATCTCGGCGGACAAGCCCTCCCCTTCGACCAATGGCGCGCCGAGTTTCCGCACGCCCAGATCATCATCTCCTCCACCTCCGCCGCCCAAACCCTCCTCACCGCCGCCGAGTTCGCCCCGCTCCTCCCCCGCCGCCCCAGCCGCCCGCTCTTCCTCATCGACCTCGCCGTCCCCCGCGACATCGACCCCGCCCTCGCCGAGGCCGACGACGTGTACCTCTACAATATCGACGACCTGACACGCATCGCCGAACGCCACCTCGAGGAACGCCGCGCCGCCGTCGCCGAAGGCGAGGCCATCGTCGAACGCCACGCCCGCGACTTCGCCGCCTGGCTCGACCGCCGCCTCCGCGCCCGCCCCGTTCCCCCGTCCGCCGCCAATCTCTCCGAGGCCTGACCCCCGTGCCCGAACCCCCCATCCGCATCGGCACCCGCGGCTCCGCCCTCGCCCTCGCCCAAACCACCCTCGTCAAGGAACTCCTCGAAAAAGCGCACCCGCGCCTCCGGTTCGAATTGAAAATCGTCCGCACCCGCGGCGACGATCTCTCCGCCGCCGATCATTACACCATCGACCCCGTCTTCGGCGTCACCCCCGCCGAAATACCCGCCCCCCGCAAACCGCCCCCGCCCGCCGCCCCGGGCCTCTTCACCAAGGAACTCGAAAAGGCCCTGCTCCGCAATCATATCGATCTCGCCGTCCACAGCCTCAAGGACCTCCCCGTCCGCATCACCCCAGGCCTCGTCCTCGCCGCCATCCCCAAACGCGCCTCCCCCCTCGACCTCCTCGTCACCCGCGACGGCGCCACCCTCGAAACGCTTCCCGACGGCGCCACGCTCGCCACCGGCAGCCCCCGGCGCCGCGCCGAAATCGCCCGCGCCCGCCCCGGCGCCCGGTTCGCCGACATCCGCGGCAACATCGACACCCGCCTCCGCAAACTCGAAGCCACCCCCGCCTGGCACGGCATCGTCCTCGCCGCCGCCGGCATCGAACGCCT
Source organism: uncultured Verrucomicrobiales bacterium (assembly GCA_964435495.1). Classification (GTDB taxonomy): domain Bacteria; phylum Verrucomicrobiota; class Verrucomicrobiia; order JADLBR01; family JAIBCM01; genus CAYSZK01. The sequence goes on along the minus strand of CAYSZK010000015.1, from coordinate 3,415 downwards.
CCGCCCCGACACCACCGGCCTCGCCCTCGTTCCCATCCCCGCCAACGCCGTTCTCCCGGCCCCCGGCCAGGCCGCCCTCGCGCTCGAAACCCGCGAAGCCGACGGCCGCGTCCGCGCCATCGCCGGGGTCCTCGACCACTTCGCCACCCGCTGCGCGGTGGACACCGAACGCGCCTTCCTCGAAGGCCTCGGCGGCGGCTGCCAGCTCCCCCTCGGCGCCCATGCCGTCGCCCGCGAAGGCGCCGTCGCGTTCCACGCCCGTTTCCATCTCCCAGGCGGCTGCCACGAAATCCAGCAACGCTGGCCCGCCGCCGACGCCCCGCACCAGGCCCGCACCCTCGCCCACGGCATCCCCAAACCGCCCTCCAAGTAACCCCGCCCCTCCCATGAACCCCGCCCTGCCCGGAACCGTCTATCTCACCGGCGCCGGCCCCGGCGACCCCGCCCTCGCCACCCTCCGCGCCCGCGAGCTCATCGCCTCCGCCGACGTCATCGTCTTCGATTATCTCTGCAACCCCGCCCTCCTCGACTGGGCGCGCCCCGAGGCCGAACGGGTTTTCGCCGGAAAAATGTCCGGCAACCCCTGGCTCAAACAGGATGAAACCAACGCGCTCCTCGTCGAAAAAGCCCGCGCCGGACATTCCGTCGTCCGCCTCAAAGGCGGCGACCCCTGCGTCTTCGGGCGCGGCGGCGAGGAAGCCCAATTCCTCGCCGCCCACGGCGTCCCCTTCGAGTTCGTGCCCGGCGTCTCCGCCGCCCACGCCGTGCCCGCCTACGCGGGCATTCCCGTCACGCACCGCGACCACTGCTCCGCCTTTCTCGTCATGACCGGGCACATCGATCCGGCCACGAAAAAAACCGTCCTGCCCTACTCCGAGATCGCCCGGTTCAAGGGAACGCGCGTCCTGCTCATGGGCGTCGGCACACTGCCCGAAATCGCCGCCAATCTCATCGCCGAAGGCGCCGACCCCGCCACCCCCGCCGCCGCCATCCAATGGGGCACGCTCGGACGCCAGAAAACCGCCGCGGGCACGCTCGCCTCCCTCCCCGCGGAAGTCGAACGCGCCGGACTCGGCCCCCCCGCCGTCATCGTCATCGGAACCGTGGTCCGCCTGCGCGAATCGCTCGCCTGGTTCGAAAAACGCCCGCTCTTCGGCCGCCGCATCGTCGTCACCCGCGCCGCCTCCGGCCGCGCCACCTTCGCCGCGCGCCTCGCCGCCCTCGGCGCCGATGTCCTCGAACTTCCCCTCGTCCAAATCCTGCCCGCCGCCAATCCCGGCCCCCTCCTCGGCGCCGCCCGCGAAGCCGCCACATTCGACTGGATTCTCTTCACCAGCGCCCATGGCGTCCGCGCCTTCTTCGACGCCTTTGCCCAAACCGCCGCCGACATCCGCGAACTCGGTGGCGCGCGGCTCGCCGCCGTCGGACGCGAAACCGCCGCCGCCCTCCAGGCCATGCGCCTCCGCGTGGACATCACCCCGGTCTCCCACACCGCCGCCGCCCTCGCCGACGCCCTGGTCGCCACCGGCGTCGCCGGCCGCCGCATGCTCTGGCCCAGGGGCAATCTCGCCCCGCGCGCCCTTGTGGAAACCCTCGCCGCCGCCGGCGCCAACGTCCTCGACGTGGAAGCCTACCGCAACGTCCCCGGCGCCGATCTCCTCCCGCCCGTCCGCGACCGCCTCGCGGCCGAGGGCGCCGATTGGGTCACGTTCGCCAGCGCCTCCGCCGCCGATACCTGGGCCCGGCTCGCCCCGCCGCTGCCTCCCGGCTGGCGCGCCGCCAGCATCGGCCCGGTCACCTCCGCCGCCCTGCGCCGCCACGGCATCGAACCCGCCCTCGAAGCCAGCCCACACACCCTCGAAGCCCTCGCCGCCGCCATCACCCGCTCCGCCGCCGCCGCCCCGCGCCACTCTGGCCGCAGCCTTCGACCGTAAGCTCTCGGGCGAAGCCCTCGGGCGAAGCCCTTGGGCGAAGCCCTTGGGTCGTGGTTCTTTTGGCCTGTGGCCGCGTTGCTCGTCCGTCACAGATCGCCGCGGCTTGGCTCCCTCCTCGCGCCTTGCCCCAGGCCGGAAACCCTCCCGGCTCTTGTGTTCTTGTCCGCCGGTTAGCTCACCAGCCAAAACCCGTTGCGGCGGCCCGAACCGCCTTTATTGTTTGGGTCATGAGCAGGTCCCCATTCCCTGGCGTGTCGCGCATCGACCAGCCCGAGCGCAACAACCACGGCTGGTACGTCCGCCTGCAACGCGACAAACGCCGGTTCCAAAAGTTTTTCCCCGACAAAAAACTCGGCGGACGCCAGCCCGCCTTCGACGCCGCCTGCCGCCATTCGCTGGACCTCCGCCGCAAGCACCCCCCCCTTTCCCGCCGCGAACAGGCCGAGAAACGGACCCGCGCCGCCGGCCCCGGAATGATCGGCGTCTGCCGCACCTACGTCGTCCGCAATGGCCGGCGCTACGATGTCTGGCAGGCCACCTGGAGCCCCCTCCCCAGCGTGCAAAAATGCCGCAAGTTCTACGTCAAATCCCTCGGCGAACGGGAAGCCAAACGCCGCGCCATCCGCGCCCGCATCGAAGGCCTCCGCTCCATGCGCGATGTCGCCCACAAACTCCCCAAATTGCCGCGCAAACGGAACTCGTAACCCTGCGCGCCGCCATGCCGGTTGCGGCCCCCCCAAAAACCTACAAACTTACAGACTTACAACCTTCCCCTACCGCATATACGTCCCCTCCAGCAGCCGCGCCGCCTCGATGAACCCCTCGTGCAGCACCCGCGCCGATTGCGCCGCGATCATCACCGCCTCAATCGCCTGCGCCCGCGTGTCCGCCCCCAGCAACCCCGCCGCCGCCCGCGGCAGCGCGTGCGGCAGCCCGCTCTTCGCCATAATTCGAAATCGCGCCTCGACCTCCGCCCCAAACGCCCCCTTCACCAAATCCAAATAAGCCGGTTCCACCGGAACCCGCGCCATCTCCAACAACGCAAAACTTCGCAGCACACTCGCCACCATCGCCACACGCCCGGAGCGATGAGTCAAATGCAACTCGGTGATGTAGTCACCCAGTCCCATGCCCCGCGCCTTGGCCGCCTCAATCACTTCCAACGGCACCTGCACGCTCCGCCGCGACGTCGCCGACATCAGCGGAACGTAGGCACGCCGCCGCCGCCGGTCAAACTCCGCATACACCCCCTCCCCCCGCCCCTCCAGCAACCCCTCCGTCAACCGCCGCATCTCACGGGTCATGGTTCAATCTCCGCCTGGAGCGGCGGCGCCCCCGCCGCCGTTTCGAGGGGGTGTGCCTCGGGAGAACGCAGGGCGTGGCATGGAACGCTGGCCGCCATTTGGGCCTTTCTCTGGTTCCACGCCCCTTGATAGGGGTAGGGACGGGGCATTGAGTTGCCCCGCCCCTCCCTCCGAACC
>CAYSZK010000014.1:0-56155 GCA_964435495.1 uncultured Verrucomicrobiales bacterium | reverse complement strand
AGGGGTTTTTGAAAAAAAATTCTGAAATTTTTCCGGCACCCGCCCGCGCCTAAAACTCGTCCCAAGCCATCTGCCCGCGCTCCACCCCCAGGCCGTCCAACATCGCCGTCACCGCCTTCACCATCATCGGAGGACCGCAAATGTAGAACTCCAACGCCCGGAGGTTCGGATGGCTGCGCAAGTAGTGTTGCTCCGCAACCTCGTGAATCCGCCCCGTCAACCCCGTCCACCGGTCTTCCTCCAGCGGAGATGACAGCGCGGGATGGAACGTGAAGTTTGGATGCTCCCGCGCCAGCGCCTCGAAGTAGTCCTGGTAGTACATCTCCTGAAGGGTCCGGGACGCGTACCAAAAGCTCACCCGGCGCTTTGTGTGTTCCGCCTCGAACAGGTGCTCCAACTGGGCACGCAACGGGGCCATGCCCGCGCCCCCGCCGAGAAAGACCATTTCCTTCCGCGTCGGTTTGATGTGAAAGTCCCCAAACGGCCCGAGCGCCGTCAAGGTGTCCCCCTCCTTCAAATGCCAGATGTAGCTGGAGCCGGCCCCCGGCGGGCAGTCCTGCCCGGGAGGCGGCATCGCGATCCGGACATTGAACCGCAGCCGCGGGCCCGCGCCTGGGCGGCAGGCCAGGGAATAGTTGTTGCGTTTCGGCCCGCCTGGGTTCGAGGCTTCCAGGTCGAAGAGCTTCCAGTTCCGCCACACCGACGCAAACGGTTCCGGCACGTCGAACTCCGAGAACCGGATTCGGTCGTACGCCGGGATGTCCAGTTGCATGTAATCCCCCGGCACAAAGGGCGGCGGTCCGTCGCCGTTCGCCGGCTCAAGCACCAGTTCCTTGATGAAGGTCGAGACGTTCCGGTTCCCGGCCACACGAAGCGTGTACGCCTTTTCCCGCCGCGCGCCCGCACCGCCGGGACGCCTTACGTTGACGGCCAGTCGCCCGGCGCGTTCCTCCACCGGATAGGTCGCCAGACCCCGGCAGATGGGCGCGCGCGCGGGCGAACCATCCAGAAGATGAAAGCGTCCGTTGTGTTTGGGGCACTCGAGGATGCCATCCTTGACCAGGCCATCCGCCAGATGCGTGTGGCCATGGGTGCAAATCCCGTCCGTGGCGTGCAGCTTGCCATCCGACGTCCGCGCAATCGCGTAGGTCTTGCGCCCGTGATCGAACCGGATCACGTCCTCCCGCCGCAATGCGGCGGCATCGCACACCTCGATCCAGCCGTCCTCCGGCGCTTCCCCGCCGGACACAAAGACGCCGGACCGCGCCCGCGGCGTCGCCGGGGCCGGCAGCTTGCGCCGGACATAGTAGGAGGGCTCCTTCGTTTGGCGGAAGAGCGTGGCCAGGATTTCCTTCCACGCGGCGGCCAGGCCCGGGTAGGGCTCGGGCATGTCGTGTTTCACCGCCTCGTGCAGCCGGGGCAGCGCGTGGTAGGGCACCAGCGGAAACATGTGATGCTCCACATGGTAGTTCATGTTCCAGTAGAGGAACCGGTGGATGGGGTTCATCCTGACGGTCCGGCAGTTGAGCCGGTGGTCCAGAACGTTTTCCGCGAGGCCCGCGTGCTGGGTGGCGCCGTAGATCACCGCAAGCCAGTTGCCGAACAGGTTGGGAAGGCCGATGTAGAAGAGCGGCAGGAGGCTGCGCGTGAGGAGGGCCGCCAGGATCGTGGCCCCGTAAATGGCCAGGAACACAATCGCCGTGCGCTGGACCTTGGGCGCCTCGCTTTCCGGGATGAAGGCACGGTCTTTCGGCGACAACCTGCCGCGGGCGTGCGCCCACAACCCCGGAAAGTACCACCGGTAGTTTCGGTAAGGGAAAAAGCCCAGGAAGAACCCCACGAGGTCCGGCGGGCGGGGCGCGGGAATCTCCGGGTCCCTGCCCACGATGATCGTGTCACTGTGATGGCGCGTGTGGCTCCAGCGCCAGACCGTAGGTTCGCGCATCACCATGAACGACGCGATCCAGTAGAGCGCGTTGTTCATCCAGTCGGTCCGGAACGCCGTGCCGTGCCCGGCCTCGTGCCACCGCGAATCCGAGGTGGACCCGTAGATCACCGCGTAGGCCAGGAAAGCCGGCACGAACCACCAGGTGCCCCATGTGAAAAACATCGCCGTGCCAAACCCGCCCAGCAACCCGAACCAGACCAAGGTGTCCCTGACGGCGGGTCCATCCCGGCGTTCCAGCAAGCGCCGCATGGTTTCCCGCGGCACCGGGGTGGTGTACCATTCCGCTTCCGCCAGGCCCAACTCGACCGCGCGCGCGGCGTTTTCGCCGACCAAGCTGTATTTCAACCAAGGGTTCTCGCTCATTCCTCGACGCTCCGCATTTGTCCTGCCCCGCCCCGGACCGTCTCCGGGCGACGATTAGCGTGGACAATCTGCGCGCGGCACAACTAATCCGCAATGCCCCCTGTTGCTGAATCCCTGCATTCTTCTGCTGCCGTGGCTTCCCGAAAGGTGGGGCGGCAAGACCGGAATCGGCTGGCGATTACGGATTGCATCGTTCCAAAACACCTGAGCGGTTACCTGACGCCTTCAAGGCCCCGCGACCGCGCGCCTCCGGAATTGACCCTCAACCCGCTTGGCCGCCGGTCCCGCCGTCCGGTCCGCCGAATCGCATGTGCGCGGCTCCCCAAATGGCGAATCCCAGAATCCCAAGGCCCACCGCAAGTATGACGCCCCCAAAAACGAGCCCACCGCCGGAAGGCGAGTCCGGTGTCACGGCGTCGCTAAAAGTTGCGTCCGCCGCTCCGCCCTGTGCCTGGACCGCCTGGACCGCCTTGGGGGCTTGGGGCGCTGGCGCCGCCTTTGCCTCGGACTTGGCTGGTTCGGCCGGCGGCCGGTCCCCAGAGTAGGCCGCCAGCGCCGTGGCGAGGGTGGCTGCATCCCCGGCGACGAACCGTTTCAGATTGACCCAGACGAACGGCTTGAGGCTCTTCGCGGCATCAATCTCCGCAAGCTCGAATTCGCCGTACACGCCCGCTCCCCGGAGTCCCGAAAGCGTCGGCTGCGAGCCGTTGAAATCCAGCTTCTGCTGAACAAGATTTGGCGACGAGAAATTGGCGCGCGCCCATCGAAGGGCAGCCAGGGCTCCGGACGTTTGGACGGACGATTGCGCCGTGTGCTCGAAAGTTTCGGAAGAAACAAAAGGCGCGCCATCGCGATCCACGATCAGCCACGCGAACTTCCAGGAGCAGCCGGAAACCATTGCGTGAGCGGGGTCCGCGCGGAACGCAAACCGCGTATCCGCGTGGATATCGAAGGGCTGGTGGCTGGGCTCCATGAACCAGACAATGGCGCCTTGCGTCCGATACGGCGCGGTGTCACGCGATTGGAGGCTCAATCCGACATCGAAGAGGGATTCCTGAAGGCACGATTTCGGACCGTCCAGTTTGGCGTCAAGCGCGCCCTGCGTGACGAACACCAGGGCGCCAGCGTGGATGGCGGGACCTTGATAGGCGCCGCCGGGTTGGTCGAAGCGGTGAACGCCGCCGCGGCCTCCCACAGTCAAGGCCCAGCCGGGGAGCCCGCTCACATCCGTCGGCGCCCATTCCGCGACAACCGATTGGAACAAATTCGTTTTCGCGGGGGGAAAGGCGACATTGAGGCCGGAGTCCGGCACCCCGAACGCCGGACAAAGCCCGGCGAGAAACGCGGAGGCCGCCACCCACTCCGTAAACCGGGCCATCTTGAGGGAGAACTTCACCACGCAGCGAATAAGCCTCCATTCGCTTTGAGACAAGCCCCGATTATCCCCGGACGGCGATATGGCGGTCCCCATCCTCCGGGCATGATTTTGCCGCAGGAATGTTGGAATACGCCCGTGCCATGTTCACTGATGCGGCCCGCCCGTGCCGTGTGACGGCCTGGCCTGTTGTTCAGCTTTGGAGCGGCATCTCGCGCACGGCGCCGGGGACGCCTCCGAACGGGCTTTCCGGCGCACTGGCGATGACTTGGACGCCGGGACCCAGCAGAGTGAGCAGCGCCTCCTTTCGCCGGTGGTCAAGCTCGCCGAACACATCATCGGCGAGGACGACGGGCGGGGTGCCCAACTGCCGCGCAAGCAACGCGATCTCGGCGAGGCGCAACGCCAGCGCCGCGGTCCGCTGCTGCCCTTCGCTCGCGAATTCCCGCACTTCCCGTCCGGCTAGAACGATCTCCAGCCGGTCCAGTTGCAGTCCGAAACCGGTGCGCCGCCGCGTCCTCTCCTCCGCCGGGTCGGCCTGCCAGCCCGCGGGCCGGTACCGCACGTCCAGGCGCCCGTCGCCTGGGGCCAGGCGCCGATGGAAACCGCGGGCGGCGGCGGCAAGGCGGCGGACCAGCCTTTTTCTGTCGGCTTGGAGCACCTGCCCGGACTCGCGAAGCCTCGTTGCCAGGACCGCGTCCAAACCTGGATCAAACTTCACGAGGCCCCTGAGAAGGCCGTTGCGCTGGCGGAGGACGGCGCCGTAGTCGAGCAAAGCGGCGAGGTGGCGGCGGTCCATGAGCGAGGCGAGGCCACTGAGGAACTTGCGCCGGACACCGCCGGCGCCGGAGGCGAGGTGGCGGTCGGCGGGGGTGAGGGCGACACAGGGCAGCAGGCCCCAGAATTCGCGGGCGCGGAGAAGGCGTTGTCCATTGGCTTCCATACGGGTGACGTTTTTCGCGCCTTCGACGCGGAGGCTGAGCCCTTCGGCCTCCACGGCGAGCCCGAAGGTACCGGCGCCGTGGCGGACGAGGTGCGCGGGGAGCGCGGTGCGGAAGGAACGGAGGCGCGAAGCGAAGTGAAGGGCTTCGAGGATCGTGGTCTTGCCGCAGCCGTTGGGGCCGGTGAGAATCTGGGGGCCGGGCTGGAACGCGATCTCGAACCGGTCGTAGCGCCGGAAATCCACGAGTCGAAGCAAGCGGACGTTCATAGCCTGTCAGTCCACGGCGGGCGGGTGGCCCCTTTCGCCTGGCGCGCGGAGGCGCCGGGACCGAAACGGCTCAGGAGAGCCGCATGGGCATGATGACGTAGAGGAAGCTGGCGTTGCTGATGCGCATGACGCCCGGACTGAGTTCGTCCACGAAATCGAAATGGATTTCGTCGTTGGCCAGATTGCGCAACGGGTCCATGAGATACTCCGGGTTGAACGCGATGGAGAACTCCTTGCCGCGGTACTTGACGGGGAGCGATTCGCGGGCCTCGCCCACGTCGGGAGTGATGGCCAGGAGCGTGAGGTTGTCCTTGCCGAAGGTGAGCTTGATGGAGCTGGACTTGTCGCTGGTGAGCAGGGAAACGCGCTTGAGCGTGTTGAGGAACGTTTCGCGTTCGAGGGTGACGCGTTCCTTGGCCTCCGGCGGGATGACCTGCTTATAGTTGGGATAGTTGCCGTCGGTGAGTTTGGTGACGACGTAGGTGTTGTTGAGCGTGAACGCGACGCGCGATTCGGCGACCTGAAGCACGATCTCGCCCGTGTCGCCCAGCAGCCGCTGGAGTTCGTTGACCGCTTTGGTGGGCAGGATCATGTCGGTTTCCTGGCCCTTGGCGAATTCCATCTCCGCCTCGGAGAGCGCAAGGCGCCGGCCATCGGTGGCGACGACGCAGAGTTTCTTGTCCTTGAACGTCAGGAATATCCCGTTGAGGACGTAGCGGGTCTCGTCGTGGGAGATCGCGTACGCGGTCTTCCGGATCATGTCGCGGAGGAGGACCTGGTCCATCTTGAGTTCGCGGGCGTTCTCAAGATTCGGGAACGGCGGGAACTCCTCGCGGGGGAGGCCCATGATTTTGAAGAAGGACTGGCCGGACCGGATGGACGCGACATTCTTGCCGTCCACCTCGATCTCGACCGACGTGGCGGGGAGCTCGCGAATGATCGTAAACAGCCTGCGCGCGGGCAGGGTGGTCTGGCCCGGGGTTTCGACGGTGGCCTCGACCGGGCAACTGATCCCGACATCAAGGTCTGTGGTGGAAAGCGTGATGCCCTTGTCGGTGGTCTCGATGAGCGTGTTTTGGAGGATGGGAAGGGTGGTCCGGGACGGGATGATGTTCTGGACCTGTTGGAGCCCTTCGATGAGCTTCTCCTTTTCGATGGTGAATTTCATGAGTTGTTGGCTCTCTTAATTGTTAGGGTTTCCAATTGCAAGGAACCTCATCTTCATAGTCGTGGGCATAAGTCGAAGCGCGCTCGCTGTCAAGTCATCCAGAGGCACTTGTGCAAGATTTCCGATGGGAGCCGTTTGTGAATAACGTGGGGGCAAGGAGTGGGGTCCGGACTTGGGCACAGGCAGCAGAGGGCGCCGGGCGGGTTATTCACAGGGTTCGTCCGCGCCCGATCCGCGCCTGCCCGTGGCCGTGGCTTGGGGCGCCAGTGCCCGGGAAGCGGTGGTTGCGGGTTCACGGGCGCGGACATGAACGGGAACCGGGTCAGACGACTTCCGGAAGGCCTTCCAGAAGAACCCGGATTTTTCGCAGGACACCGCGGTCGGCGCTGGCGAGCAGCAGGCGCTGGAGGGGTTCGTGGAGCGGCTCAAAGCTCATGCGGTAGGTGCCAAAGTGCATCGGGATCAGGGTCGCGGCGCCGAGTTCTTGGAAGGCGAAGATGGCCTGTTCGGGTGAGATATGGACGTCCCGGCCGGAGGGCGGGTCGTAGGCGCCGATGGGCATGAGAACGATTTCGGGTTTGAGGCGGCGGCCGATTTCGCGGAAGCCGCCGAAATAGGCGGAGTCCCCGACATGATAGATCGAGCGGCCATTGTATTCGACGCAGAAGCCGCCGTAGCCGCGGTGCTTGTCGTGGATCATGCGGGCGCCCCAGTGTTTGGCCGGCGTGAACGTGATTTTGAGGCCGTCGTGCTCCCACTGGTCCCACCAGTTCATCTCGTGGACCAGGTGAAAGCCGAGGTTGTGGACGAGGCTGGAGACGCCGACGGGAACGATGATGGGCTGGCGGTCGGCGACCCGGCGGAGGGTGCGCTTGTTGAGATGGTCGAAATGGGCGTGGGTGATGAGGACCAGATCGATATTGGGCAGGTGGTGGAGGTGGATGCCGGCGTGGCGCTGGCGGCGGACGACAAGCAGCCAGTTGGCCCAGTTCGGGTCGATGAGCAGGTTGTGGCGGTCGGTCTGGATCAGGAACGAGGCGTGGCCGATCCAGGTGAGGGCGATCTCGCCTTTCTTCAGCCGGGGAAAGATGGGTTTTTCGACCCGCCCGTTGCGCCGGGCGAAGAAGGAAGGGAGAAGAACCTCGGTGACAAAGTTGCGCTCGTGCCATTTCCGAAGGAGGCTTTTGGGCGCGGATGACGGGGCCATGATCCGCCATACGTTGCGGAAGAAGTGCGCGGATTTCAACTCTTGCGCCCGCCGCCGCCGCCCGGCATCGTCCCGCGCGTGAGCGACGCGGACGCCAAACACCGGTTGAGGGAGGAAATCCGCGGCCGTTTGCGGATGGTCACGCCGCAGCAGCGGGCGGCCTGGTCCGCGGCGGCGGCGGAGCGGGTGCTGGCGATGCCGGAGGTGCGGGAGGCCCGGACCGTGTGCCTGTTTGCGTCGTTGCCGAGCGAGATCGACACGGACGGGCTGTTTACGAGCCTGCGGTCGCGCGGGTGCGTGGTGGCGGCGCCGCGGATGGTGGCGGGGACGCACAGGCTGGACTGTTACGGTGTGGAGCGGCAAACGGACCTGCGCATGAACAAACTGGGCTTGCGCGAGCCGGAGCCCGATCCGTCGCGGCGGGTGGCGGCGGAGCTCATGGACGTGGTGATTGTGCCGGGGCTGGGTTTCGACCGGCACGGCAACCGTTTGGGGCGGGGCAAGGGGTATTACGACGGGTTTCTCAAAGCGGCGGGGCCGCGGCCCTTGCGGATTGGGTTGTATTACGCGTTGCAGGAGTTGGACGCGGTCCCGCGCCATCCGTGGGACGAGCCGGTTGCGATTGTGGTGACGGAGGGGGAAGTTATCCGGGCGGGGTGAGACGCTACACGCGCTGCTCTTTCGGCGCGGCGACCAGGAGGCGGCAGGCAAGCACTCCCGCGAAACAGAGCGCCGCCAAGATTCCCTGCGTGGCCGGCACGCCGGCGCGGTCGGCAAGTTGGCCGGCGATCAGGCTGCCGACCGGCGCCATGCCGATGAAAAGGATGATGTAGAGGCTCATCACCCGGCCGCGCAGTTCAGGCGGGGAATTCAATTGTACAAGTGTATTGGCCGTGGCCATGGCGCTGACGCCCGCGAAACCGGTCACAAAGAACAGCGCCGCCGCGATGCCCGGTTGAGCCGCCAGCCCCAGGGCGCCAAGGGACGCGGCGAACACAACCGACCAGCGTTCCAGCCGCCGGAGGTCCACCGAAGGCAGCGACGCGGTCCGTAGCGCTCCGGCCAAGGCGCCCGCGCCAAAGGCGGAGGAGAGAAATCCGAATCCGTCGGCGTTCAAGCCCAGCCTGATTTTGGCGATCAGGGGAATGATGACGCCGAAGTTGTAGCCGAAAATGCCCATGACCGCGACGATGGCCAGGACGCCGGCGACAAGGCGGTTGGCGCGGAGGAACGCGGGCAAGCCGCCCGGAGCGCCGCCGCCGCGCGGCGCGCGTCCGCCGCCAGACGCGCCGTGAAGCTGGCGCGGATCGATCAGGAGCAGGCCCGCGAGGGCGGCGAGGAACGTGGCGGAGTTGACGAGAATCACCGGCCCGACACCGACGCGGGCCATGAGCAATCCGGCGAGGGCCGGACCGATGAGGCGGGCGCTGTTGAAGCTTAGCGAGCTGAGGGCCACGGCGTTGCCGAGGAGGCCGGGCCCGGTGAGCTCGGAGACGAAGGACTGGCGCGCGGGCTTGTCGATGGCGAACAGGATTCCCTGGAAAAAAGAGAGCGCGTAGAGCGCGTCCAGATGCAAGTGACCCGCAAAAAACAGGCCCGCAAACACGAGGCTGTGCGCGAGCAGCCCGAGCTGCGCGCCAAGGAGCAGGGCGCGTTTGGGAAAGCGGTCGGCAAGCCAGCCGCCGAAGAACGACAGGAGCGTAACAGGCGCCATTTGAAGCGCGATGACCGTGCCCAGTGCGGTGCCCGATTTGCCCAACTCGATGACGATCCACGCCTGGGCGGTTCCCTGCATCCATGTGCCGATCAACGACACGGTGTTTCCCAGCCAGTACCGTCGGTAGTTCGGGTTCGCAAGGGCGCGAAACGCGCCGCGGGGCGGGGGTGCGGAGGAGGCGCCTTCCTTTTGGGAGGGGACGACCCCGGCTACCGGGCGCGGCGGCAGGACCGCGTCATTCGTCCGGTCGTCGTCTCGGGCCATCCGGGGTCAACCGCGGCCGGTGTCGCGGATTTTCGCTTCGAGCGCGGCGGTGGTTTTTGCAAGGTCGAGATCGTGGTCCCAATGGGCGATGGGCACAGGGAAGCGCTCGGACCAGTTCGAGTCGGCGGTGGACCCGGGCAGGTTGAAGCGGTGGCGGGTCCCGAACCAGTCCGGCAATTGAAGAATGGCGAGGCCTGAACCGGAGCTGAGAAGCTTTCGGCAGAGCGCGTGGTGGAACGGCGGGCTCCATTCGCGGGGCGGGTGATCGGGGTTCCATCCGATCCAGTTCAGGAGGCAGCGGCATTCCCAGGCTGCGGAGCCGTTGTCGCGGCCTGATTCGACCGACTGGGTCCATTGCTCCCAGAGCGCCCGGATGGGGAGATGATCGTGCGTGCCAAGCGTGCAGATCGAGACGGGATCGAAGGCGCCGCTGTCGCGGTAGCGGAGGTCCGGTTTGTCGCGTTCAAACAAGGGTATCTTGAATCCGGGCACGCCCATGGCCGCCAGCGACGGGCGGACATAATCCGGTACCACGCCCAGGTCTTCGGCCACAACGCCGGTGGCGCCGGCGGCCTCCAGGACCATGCGCAGGCGTTCCTCGCCCGCGATTCGGTTTTGCGCAAACCAATGCGGATCGTCATCCGGGCCTGGCAGGAAACGGGGCAGGTCCCCGGCCCTGGCACGGGCGGCGGCATGGTCGAGGTCCAGGAAATCGGCGTTGTGCGCGGGGCTCCACGGGAAGGCGAAGATGCGGAAGAAACCCAGGACGTGGTCGATGCGAAAGAGATCGAAAACGCGTGCGGTGACCGCGACGCGGCGCCGCCACCACGCGTAGCCGTTGGCCTTCATGGCGTCCCAGCGGAAGAGCGGGATGCCCCAGTTCTGGCCCCATTTCGCGGTGAACTTGTCCTCCGTGAAAAAGGGTTCGGGCGGCGCGCCACCGGACCATTCCAGGTCGAAGTCGCCGCGGTTGGCCCAGACGTCCGCGCTGAACCGGCTGACGCCAAACGGGATGTCGCCCATGACAACAACTCCACGGGCCGCGGCATGGGCGCGGACTTCGGCCCATTGCGCGAAGGCAACCCATTGGACGAAAGCGAAGAACCGGCGCCGGTGTTCCAAGGCGGCACGATTGGGATGGTCCTGGAGCCAGGCTTCCGCGGCGGCGCGGCTGGCGTGATGGGCGGGCCAGGTTGTCCAATCGGGGTTGCCGTGGTGAAGCTCAAAGAGCACCCGGAAGAGGGTGTAATCGGGCAGCCAATCAAGCTGTGCGGCGATGAACTGGTCGAGGGCGGGGTCGGTCCCGGCATTGGCGAAGGCGGCTTCGAGGAGCTGGAGCTTGAGAGCCTTCAGCGGGCGATAGCGGACCGGGCCTTCCGTAAGGCGGGCGGGTGCGGCTCCAGCGAGGATGCGGTCGTGGGCCTCCGGGTCGAGGCCTGGGAGCGCTCCGGGGCGGGTATCGAGCGAGGCGGGGTCCAAGGCCAGCGAACTGATGGCGTTGTAGGGGCTGTTGTCGTCGCCGGTTTCGTTGGCCGGGAGAAGCTGGATGAGATGGAGGCGGTGGCGGGCAGCCCAGTCGATGAGTTCGCGGAGCGCGGCGAGATCGCCTATGCCCTGGTCGCGGGCGCCGCGGAGCGCGAAGAGTGGGGCGAGGATGCCTGCGCGGCGCTTGGCGAAGTCGAAGGCCATGGCCGACCAAGGAAGCTGGCAACGGACGGGAATTCAATCCAAAACGGTGGAGGGTTGGCGGGTTTCGGGATTCGCATCTCAGGAATCGGGGGCGGGAGACAGGCCGGGTCTGGCGAGCCACACGGCGAGGATGGCGATGTCGGCGGGATTGACGCCGGGAATCCTGGCGGCTTGGCCGAGGCTTTCCGGGCGGACCGTTTCGAGGCGGTGGCGGGCCTCGGTCTTGAGACCTGGAACGGTGCGGTAGTCGATTGTGGGCGGGATTCGAATCTGGCTGCCGCGCCGGACGAAATCGAGTTCCGTGTCCTGGCGGCTGAGGTAACCCTCGTATTTAATGTCGGTCTCGATGCCGCGCAGGGTCTCGATGCCGAATTCCTGAATGATGCCTTGCGGAAGAGAGTCGGCGGCGAAATCGGGGCGGCGGAGGAGATCGATAAGGCGGCGGCCATCGGCTTTGGCGCTGGTCAAGGCATCGAGGGCACGGGCGGCGAGCGCTTCCTGATTTCGGGCCTTGGCCAATCGGCGTGGTTCGACGAGGTTCCAGCGGGCGGCGTTTGGGGTGAGGCGCCGTGCGGCGGTGTCGTGGCGGAGCGAGAGCCGGAATTCGGCGCGGGAGGTGAACATGCGGTAGGGCTCGATGAGCCCCTTGGTGACCAGATCGTCGATCATGACGCCGATGTAGGCTTCGTCGCGGCCGGGTATGAATGGCGGAAGGCCGAGGAGCTGGGCGGCGGCGTTGGCCCCGGCGACCAAGCCTTGGCCGGCGGCCTCCTCGTAGCCGGAAGTGCCGTTGATTTGTCCGGCGAAGAAAAGACCGGCAACCCGCTTGGTTTCGAGAGTGGGGCGCAGTTGGGTGGGGGGACAGAAGTCGTATTCGACAGCATAACCGGGCCGGATGACCTCGGCTTTTTCAAGCCCGGGGATCGAGCGGAGGAAGGCGATCTGGACGTGGAACGGAAGGCTGGTTGAGCAGCCATTGACGTAAAACTCGTGGGAGTGAAGACCCTCGGGCTCGAGGAAGACCTGGTGGCGCTCCTTGTCCGCGAACCGGACCACCTTGTCTTCGATAGAGGGACAATATCGGGGTCCGACCCCTTCGATGATCCCGGCGAAAAGCGGAGAGTGCTCCAGATTGGCGCGTATGATCGAGTGCGTCTCGGAACTGGTGAACGTGATCCAGCAGGGCAGTTGTTCCACGTGGAACATCCCGTCCCGCCAATAATTCAGAGTGAAGGTTTCGCCCGCGCCGCATTCCAGGGTTTCGGGCAGGAATGAGAAGGGAACCGGCGGGTCGTCGCCCGGTTGTTTCTCCATTTTTGCGAAATCCAGCGACCGCCCGTTCAGTCGCGCCGGCGTGCCTGTCTTGAAGCGTCCGACTTCGAACCCCAGCTCCCGCAGGCGCCCGGAGAAGCCGCTGGCTTTTTCACCCATTCGCCCGCCCTCCTGATTGCTTCGGCCGATGTGCAGCAGGCCGCGCAAGAACGTTCCGGTGGTGACAACGACCTTTTGGCCGCGGTACCGGACGCCAAGCTGGGTGGTGACGCCGGCCACGCGGTCGCCTTCGACTTCGAGGCCCGCAACGGCGCCTTGCTGCAGTTCGAGTCCGGGCTGTTGTTCGACCAGCCACTTCATTCGGAACTGGTACGCCTTCTTGTCGCATTGGGCCCGCGGGGCCTGAACGGCGGGGCCTTTGCCGCGATTGAGCATTCGGAATTGGATGGCGGTTGCGTCGGTGTTGAGCGCCATTACGCCGCCGAGGGCATCGATCTCCCGGACCATGTGCCCTTTGGCGAGGCCGCCAATCGCCGGGTTGCAAGACATCTGGCCTATGGTGTCCAGATTCATGGTGAGCAGCAGTGTCTGGGCGCCCATGCGCGACGCGGCGAACGCGGCTTCAAGCCCGGCGTGGCCGGCGCCGACTACGATCACGTCGTAGGTCTTGGGATAGTCGAACATGGGCGGACAGCTTAACGCGGCCCAGGCCTCGGGCCAAGGGGATCGGTGGGCTTGCGGCATGCATATTCAGGCGTGGACTTGGTTCGCCGGGAAGCCGGGACTGAAATCGCTTCACGCAGCGGGGCCAATCGTGCCAGAGTCAGGACATGGCGTGCGAAGTCGAGCAAGGCATTCGGTTCGGGCGTTTCCGCGAGTCGGGCCGGACATTCTGGGGCAGGGTGGAGGGGCGGACAGTTGAGGAATGGAACGGAGCGCCGTTTGCGGGGGCTGGCTCCGCGGGCCGCAAGCATGCGCTTGAAGATGTCGTGGTCGAAGTGCCGGCGGGAGTCCAGCGTTTGCTGTTGTTTGAGACCGACTCCGGGGATTCGCGCTGGCTTCCCGCCAGCTCCGTTGTGCCTCATCGTACAATGGTCGCGATTCCGCATGTTGGCCACAGGACTTCCGTGCGGGGCGGCGTGGGGTGGGTGATGGGCGGACCGGCGCATCGGGTGAATGATCGGGAGGCCGGGCGGCTGTTGGCTGGGTGGACGCCGTGCCTGATTTTCCGGGACGAGGATGTGGAGCGCCTGGTTGGCGGGAGGGGGGTGGCTGGGGCGTTTCGGGGATTTGTGGCTGCGGGGCCGTGGGTGGTGTGGGGAGGAGCGCCAGAGGCCGGGCTTCCCTCTTGCGAGCTATGGCACAACGGAGATTTAATACATAAGTATAATCCAGCTTCGGGACGGGAGGGCCGGTTGGCGGTGTGGGCGGACGCGGTAGGGTTTGAGGCGGGGGACCTTATCATCGAGTCGGGACCTCCCGCGGGCGCGGGCGTGGCGCCTGGGGACCATGTTGAGCTGCGGGCGGGAGGCTGGGGTTCGGTGGCGGTGAATATGGGCATGCGGGGGTCGGCTTAGCAGCCTGTCGGAGCGGGTTCAGGGGGCCAAGACCCGGAAAAGCGGGCGAATATGGCAATTGTGACAATTCTGTGACAACAGAGATTTCCGTTGACGCGCAGGGGCGGAAAACCTAGTTTGCGTCTCTGGAGGAACTGGACCATGAAGACGATGAACTATGTTCTGGCGGCGGTGACCCTGATTGGGTTCGCGCCGCTGTGCGCCTTGGGGGCCGAGGCCGAGAAGCCGATGATCGAGTTTTCGCCTGTGATCGACGCGAACGGCGTGGTCATCGACTGGATCGCGGAGCAAGGGAAGGAGACCCTTGCATTGGACGGAACGGAACGCGGATACCGGGTCAACAACCCGGACGGCACGGCGACGCTGTTCACCATTCAAGAGGTGCAGGACGGCAAAGCCATTTTGGTGCGGCTGATCGTAAAGTCCGGCCCGCCTCTCCGGACGGTGCTTCCCGAAGGGTTAGTTTTTGACGTCCCGTCCGGTACCACTGTGCGATTTTACTTCACGCTCAACCTGCTGGGTCTGGTCGGTGGGGCGCCGTCCTCCAACAGCAACCGCGACATCTACATCAACCGGTCGGTGACCGGATACGTGGATTTGTTGGTCGAGGTGGGCGGTCCGGTGGGCGTGAACGACGCGAACGACGGCACATTCCGGACGGTGCCGATTGGCGAGCGGGTGCATTTCGATGTCCGCAACTTTTATCTGCCACGGTACTACCGGGGTTACGAGGCCCATCGGACGGATCCTTCGCGCCTCGGCAAGGTATTTTCCGGGAAGGAAGACGATTCCGACGACGACGATGATGACGGTGACGACGATGATGATGATGGACCGCCGGTGGTGACCCCGCCGGGGCCATGAAGACGATGCGGCGGGCAAGGTGGCAAAGCTTTGGACGATTTGAAGAGGAGGCGAATATGGGCATGAAGTGGACACGCGATTGGCTGGTGAGATGGATGGCAGCGCCAATCTTGGTAACGGGCTTCGCGGACTTGGGCGCCGCGCAGATGGCGGGCAATCCGGACGCGCAGGCGCCCTCGGTGCCCAGCTCGTACAATCTTAAGGTGGGCGGGCTGTACCTGCGGACGGGCGCGGGCGTGAACTTCGCCTACAACGACAACATCTCCCTGAGGGAGAGCGACGAGGAAGAGGATTTCATCTTCACGCCGCACGTGAATTTCGGGTTGTACCTCCCGTTCACCAAGAAGAACGCCTTCAAGTTCGCGATCGACGTTGGCGGCGAGTTTTACGCTGATCACGACGAGTACAACAACTTCACGATCTTCGAGAACGGCGGCAACGAGCTGGAGCTGTACGCGCAGACCGACAACTGGGAATTCCGGTTGCGGGACCAGTACTCGCTTGCGCTCAGCCCCCTGGTCAACAGCCGTTCGACGGGGGACACGGACGTCACGCGGTTCAACAACGTGGTGTCGCTTGCCGCGGACGCGGATTATGACCGCCTGGTAGGCGGGGCGAGCTACACCCATACGACCGAGATGTTCTGGGGAGGGGACGACGAGTTCGACTACCTCGACCGGAACAACGACTCGTTTCGCTTCAACATCGGGACGCGGGTGTCGTCGCCGCTGATTCTGGGTGTGGAGTATGGGCTCAACATCAATTACTACGATGATGACGACCTGAACAACAGCCTGGGCCACAACGCGTCCGGGTACGCGCAATTTGTGCTCACGCGGAACATCAATGGCCGGGCGTCGGTCGGCTATGGGTGGACGGATTACGATGGCGGCGGGCGGTTCAACGACTACTCCAGCTACGGCGACCTGATCTTTTCTTTCAACCTGACGCACGAGATCAACAAGTTCGCCCGCCACACGATCACCGCCACGAAAGACGTGAATCCCGGCGTCACGTCCAACTACGAAGACACCTTTGATCTCACCTACAACATGAGCTTTGACCTGTCGCGGTATTGGACGATCGATCTGCTTGTGGCGTGGACCACCTACGACTCTTCGGAGAGCGACATCAGCGAGGACGCCGATTTGGTGCGGGTGCAGATGGGAACGGCGTACCAACTGACCAAGAGCGTGAACTTGACCCTGCGGTACGAGTTCGTCACGAAGGACTCCAACCTTGAGCAGCAGAGCTTCGACCAAAACAGGGTGACGCTCGGGTTCAATTACGCGTTCTGAAGCCATGATATTCGTGCGCCCGGGCAAGGGAAGGATGCTGCGGGCCGCGGGCGGCGTTTTGGTGGCGGTTGCGGTCGCGGGCGCGCAGGAAAATGCGCCGGGACCTCTCCCTGTGCCGGAAGCGCAGCCCAAACCGGCGGTGATGGCCCGGGTGGACGAAGGCCGGCTGGCCGAGCATGTGCTTGCCCCTGGAGATACTGTGTCCTACGAGGTGGAGGAGGATACGGGCACCTCGTACGCGGGCGCCAAAGTGGTCCGGGTGGGTTCCGACGGCATGCTGGAACTGCCGATTCTTGGGCCGACCAAGGTGTGGGGAAAAACGATCCGCCAGGCGCGGGCCGACATCAAGGCGGCCTTGGAGCGGGACTACTACCAGGTTGCCACGGTGCGGATGTCGCTCAACCTCAGGGGCGGGAGCATTTACCTGCAAGGCGAAGTTAACAGCCAGGGGCGCCAGGACATACCACCGGACGAGACGTTTACGCTGTCAAAAGCGATTGCGCGGGCCGGAGGGATCGGGAAGTTCGGCAATACCAAGCGGGTGCAGGTCCGGCGAAAGAAGCCGGATGGGACGTTTGAGACCATTACGGTGAACTTCGACGAGATCTCGAGAAAAGGGGCGTCTGAGAAGGACGTGGAACTCCGGCACGAGGACATCATTTTCGTGCCGGACAAGTTGTTCAACTTCTAAGCGGGAAGCGGCTCGACACGGGCCGCGGAAGCCGTAAGTTCCTGCCATGCCTCCAAACGCCGCGTATCAACAGGACGGGGCGGCGGCCATCCCCGACCAGGAGCCGGCGCCTGGATACGGGGGTTACGGATACCCTGACGCCCAGGTTTATGGAGGACCGTCCAGCTACGGTCCCCGCGGAACCGGCGGGACAATGCAGACGACGGTCTGGGACATTGTCGGGCGCACCCTCTGGGCGATCCGGCGCCGCGCTTGGTTGGTGGTGGTGTTTTTCGCGGTCGCGATGGGCATCGCGGTGATCTGGCTGAACAACACGCCCACGATCTACCGCGCCGTGGGCAAACTGATCGTCGCGCCGCGCATCGCCAATCCGACCGGTGGGGAAGCCTACTCCGACTCGGACGCGCGGTTTTACGCGACCCAGACGGAAATCCTTCGGGGCGTGCTCGTCAACGAGCGCGTCCAGAAGCGGCTGTCGGAGTTCCGGGATTCCCTGGGGCGCCTGCCGGGGCAGAACCTGACGGCGAACATTCCCGTGCAGTCGTCGATCTTCACTGTGCTTGTGGACAGCGAGAACGCGAACTACGCAAAGGCCTACATCGACACGTTGTTTGACGAGTTCATCAAGTTCAAGGGGGAGCAGAAGACGGGAATCCAGGGAACGGCGCTGGACTCGTACACGCGCGAAATTGGGGAAAAGGCGGAGGAACTGCGCAGGGCCGAGGACGAGTTGTTGGAGTTCCAGCGGGCGAATCCGAACGTCTATGTCGAGGGTTCGAGCATGGCGCAGCAGAAGCAGATGACGGAGTTGTCCAACCGGATCGTGGAGCTCAGGACCCAGGCGGAGTTGCTCAAAAAGCTGCGTGACTTCTTTTACAAGAGCCGGAACGCCGCCAACGCCATCGACAGCTTTCGGGTATCGGGCGAGGAAGCGCCGCCGTTGGACGACCCGAGCATCCGCGACATGCCGTGGGTGGAGGCCCGGCGTAAGTTGGAGGAGTTACAGACCCAGTACGACACTCTGGCGTTGAAGTACAAGCCCAAGCACCCGATCATGAAAGCCCAGGAGGACGCCATCACCGTCGCCCAAAAAAACCTGGACCGCGAATCCGAGACGGCGGAGAAGGATTTCAAGCAGCGGATGGAGGAGTTGGAGCTGCAGATCGGCGTGTACGAAAAACAGATGCAGGGCCTGACGCAGGTCAATTTGCAGTCGGTCGAGAAACTGACCCACTACCAGAAGCTTCTCAACAACGTGGACCGCACCAAGAAGCTTTACGACCAACTGGTGTCCGGCCTCGCGACCATCACCACCAGCGTGGACACCACCCAGATTAACATCCAGATCCACGAGCCCGCCCTGGTGATTCCCACACCGATCAGCCCCAACCGGCCGCGCACGCTCATCATGGCCGGTTTGTTTGGGCTGGGCGCCGGGTGCGGCGTGGTCGTGCTCATCGACAGGCTGCTGAACAAGGTCTCCACGCCCGAGCAGGTTCAAAACGATCTTGGCTTGGACTTGTTGGGCGTCATCCCCAGGGTGACCATCCACCCCCGGCATCCCAAGGAACGCCTGTTTTCCGCGCATCCCGACAAAGGCGGGTTTGCGGAATCCTTTCGGACCTTGCGCGCCCTGATTGTGCAGCGGAGCGCTACGGCGCCAACCCAGGTGATCCAGATCACCAGTCCGCAGCCGGGCGAGGGCAAGAGCTTCATTTCAGGAAACCTCGCGGTGGTGCTGGCCCAGGGGGGCACCGGGGTGCTGTTGGTGAGCGCCGACCTTCGGCGGGGTGACGTGCATCGGGCGTTCGAGATTCCGCGCGAGCCGGGATTGGCGGAGGTGCTCCAGGGCAGGGCCACCTGGCAGACGATGCTGCACGCCACCGGCCACGAGAACCTGGCGTTCATTTCGAGCGGCGCGCCGCCCCAGGACGCGGCCAAGCTGCTTCAGTCCTCGCTCATGATGGACTTGGTCGCCGAGTGGCGCCGCCACTTTGGCGTGATCATTGTGGACTGCCCGCCTCTGGTTGCCGTCAGCGATGCGATCATCCTGGCGCCTTTGTGCGACGCCACCCTCCTCGTTTTGCGTTCCGATTCCACACCGGTGCGGACGGCGTTTACAGCGTTGGACATCATGGCCAAGCGGGCGCGCCCGCCGATGGGCGCGGTGCTCAACGCCATCGACCTGCGCCGCGGATACTATCCATCCTACGGCTACTACCGGTACCACAACGCTGATTATTCCTATGGTGGCGGGGTGCGCCGCCGCCGGCGGCCCGACGAGAAGCGGCCCGCGGCACAAACCGCAACGAATGCCCGTTTGACCAAGTGAGCATGGATCGGGTCCAAACCCCCGCGGGACCGGCCGAAGCCGCGGCGGGAGACGGACGGCGGCGGGGAAGCCGGCGGCGCGGGAGCCGGAGCCAAGGCAAGCAAGCATCGGTTTTTGCGGGATTTCCCGTGGGCAAGATCGCCTCGCGATGTCTTGCGGTTTTGCTGGGACTCGCCCCCGCCGTCGCGGCCTATTGCTCGGGTGGCTTTGATTGGATGGACCGCGTGGTGCCGGTTTTTTTCGTTGGCGCCGTGTCGCTGATCGCCATGACTGCCGCGCCCGGCAGTTGCTGGGAGTTGCGCGGCGGCGAAAGGCTTGCGGTCGCGCTCGTTCTCGCCGTGCTTCTGACGTTTTGGTGCGTGGACTTGCTCCATATTGAGGCCCCGTTGGGACGGGCGGAGGCCACGACTTCCGATGTCCGCACCCAGCAGGCGTCGTGGCGCCCGCTGGTGGTCCGCCGCAATGCTTGGGAGGGGAGCGTCCACTTGATCGGGGGTTTAACGATTCTAATGGCCGCGTGGACGGCCCAGGCGCTGGTGCGCCATCGCGGAAGCAACCGGGAGTGGATGGCCTACGGCATGGTAGGGGGCGCCGCCGTGTACGCGGGGCTCCGCCTTGCCGCGGACCTGGGCGGCCTCCGCCTCCACGGCGTGGACGCCACGGGCTTCATCAATCGAAACGCGTACGCCCACTATCTTGGATTGAACGCCCTGATTGCCCTCGCGTTGGGCGTTTCCACGGGGCGGCGGCCCGACCTCCCCGGGCACCGCATTCTCATGCTCGCCTTGGCGGGCGCGTTCACACTTTTGGTGGGTCTGACGACCTCGCGTGGGGCGGCCATCTCCCTGCTGGTGGTCGGGGGCGGGTTCATGCTGCTCGCCCTCAAGCGGGCGCCCGCGGCGTTGGTATTTCCGGTTCTGGGGGGCGTTCTGGCCATGGTGTTCGCCGGGGCGATGTTTGCGCCGGATGTGTTGCGGCGATTCCAAGGCCCCAACGTGGGGGCGGGAGCGCGGATTCAGATATGGTTGGAATCCATCGGCGTTACCGGAGGCGCGCCGTGGATTGGGTATGGGGCCGGTTCGTTCCCGGCGGTTTTCAACCGGGTTACCTCCCTCCAGGTCGGCGGAATCTTCGCGCACGCCGAGAGCACGTTCCTGACACTTGCGGTCGAGTACGGATGGATCGTCTTCGCGGGGCTTTTCGCGTTGCTTGGATGGTGCGCCTGGACTGCCTGGACAAACCGCCGGGAGTCGTGGCGCGGGTTCTGCCTTGCAGTCCCCCCTGTCGCGTTGTTCGCGTGCCACGGATTTGTCGAGACCTTGGGCAAGATGCTGGTGGTGACTCTGACCGTGGCGCTCGCCGTGGCGCTGGCGCGCGGGAAGTCGGCTGTGGAATGGGGCAAAAACCGCGGACGCAGCGCGGGATGGCGCTGGTTGGGCGCCATCCTTGCTTTTCTGCTCTGCGTGGCGGCGTGGCATGCGCACGCAACCGACGGCCACCTGCGGGCTGCGCTTCAATCTCTCAAGCAGGGGCAACTTCAAGAGGCCCAGGCGCAAACGACCGCCTACGTGGCTTTGTCCGCGGATGAAGCGCGCCAAGCGACCATCCTGGCCCGGCGGTGGACGCAGTACGCCGACCGCACGGGCATCCAGGACCGGAGCGTAGCGGACACCGTGCTGATGATCACGGCGGAAGCCTTGCGCCGGCAGCCGGCGGGTTGGGAGACTTGGTTCTACTGGGGCAGCGCCAGGATCGAAAGCACGGCGACCAGCCGCGACGCGCTCCTCGCGCTTCGGGATTCCACACGGTGGCTTCCCATCTGGGACCGCCTCTATCCGATGGTCGTCCGGGAAATCGGCCAAAAGGCGCCGGCGCTGTTGCCCCGGTTCTATCTCCTTCTCAGTCCGGCTGAACGCAAGGTGTTCTGGCAGCGGACGGCGGCGTACCTCCAATATGGGCGGTTGCCGGTTGGATTCCTGCGCTGGGCGGTTGGGAACGCCGATCAACCCGAGTACCGCCTGGCGTTTTCCAAGGCCATGGGCCAGGGGGACACCGAATCGCTCCAGCGCATCTGGAACGATCCCGAACGCCCGCTGGGTGAGCGCCTCCGTGCCGGCGCCGCGATGGCCAAGCAAATGCAGGCCGCCCGGTGGTTCGAGGCCATCCCGCCGGACCTCGAAAGCCATCCCGGAATCGCCATGCTCAAGCTCGAAGTCGCGGTCGGTTCGGGAAACAAGGAACTCGCCTCCCGTCTGGTTGATGAAATCCAGGCCAAGTCGCCGCCCACCAGCCAGAATGACCGCCTGCAATTCGCCCATTTCCAAGTCCAGGCCGGACGCGCCGAAGACGCCTGCCGCACACTCACGGCCATGGCGTCCGCAACAGACGGCGCGCAACGCGCTGCGTCGCGCGCCGAAACCGTCATTTCCCAGTTCGGGCGCGCGGGGTCCAGGGCGGCCGCGGACACCCTTTGGGCCTTCGCCAACCGCAACCCGTCCGACGTCGATGTCTGGATGAACCTCGTCGGTTATCTGGTTGCCTCCGAGGATGGCGATCAGGGCGTCCTCGCGCTGAAACTGTTTCCCGATGTGGACCCCGCAAGCCCCGCGTCCGGCGAGGTCCTCTACTACCGCGCGCGCGCCGCCGAACTCAAGAAGGATTGGCCCGAGGCCGCCAAGCACTACCTGGCTCTCCTGGAACGTGAACCACGAAAGTGAAACCGCCGCCTGGCGCAGGGTTTCCGTCTGCGTGGTGACCCGCGACGAGGAACGCAATCTCGGGGCGTGCCTTGCCTCCGTGACGCCCTGCGGCGAGATTCTCGTGGCGGACTCTGGCAGCACGGACGGCACGCGGCGCGTTGCGGAGGAGTTTGGGGCGGTCTGGTTGGAAAGGGAATGGGACGGCTTTGCCGGCCAGCGCCGGTTCGCCGCCGGCAGGGCAACGCGCGAGTTCGTGCTCTTCCTCGACGCCGACGAGTGGCTTTCCCCCGCGCTGCGGACCGAGATCGCGGCGCGCATCCAGTCGGGCGAGGCCGGCCGGGCCGTCCTGGCCTTCAAGCGGGTCAGCGATTTCCTCGGGCGCACCATCCGGCACGGGGATTGGAGCCGCGACTGGGTGGCGAGATTCGCGCCCCGCGGGGCGGCCGATTGGAAAGGCGCGGAACCCCATCCCCGGCTGGAATCGCCCACGCTCCCGGAGGTCCGGTGCCTGGGGCCGCTCCGGCACAGGCCTTATCCGGCGATGGCGGATTTCGAGCGCAAGATTGCCGACTACGCGCGGATTTGGGCGGAAGGTGCGGCGCGGCGCGGGGAGCGCGCGGCGTCCTGGGCTGGGTGGCCGCGGGCGGCGTGGCGCTGGGTCCGTGGCGGGCTGTTGCGCGGGGGGTTCCTCGATGGCCGGGCCGGATGGATCATCGCCTGGCAGAATGCCAGGATGGTCGTCCTCAAATATTTATACTTGTCGCGCCTTGGCCGGACGCGTCAGAGTGGCGCGTGCCACTAAGCAAGACCATCTCCCTGTCGGACTTCGAGGACGCGGCCGTCGCCGCACGGGCGCGCGAACTGAAGGCGTTTGCGTGGAGGCTTTTCTGGCGCAGCGACCCCTTCGCGGTCAACGGCGTCCTCAAGCGCCGTTGGCGGATACGCTGGAACAAGCTCTGGGAATACTCGCGCGGCCTTGCGCATGTGCCCTGGGAAAAGGACTGGCGCGTCCTGGACTTCGGCGGGGGCGCGACGTTGCCGGTGTATTTCCTCGCCGACCGCGGCCTTGAGGTTTCCAGCTTCGACATCGACGAGAAGCTCACCGCCGCCGCCCAGACCCTGGCGGCCCGGCGAAGCTGGCCGCTGCACGCCTCCACTCGCGATCTAACCTTCGAACCGATGGACGCGGCCAGGGAGTATGACTGGGTCATTTCCTTTTGTGTGCTCGAGCATCTGCCCCGTGAACGCCAGCTTGCCGTGGCCACACGTCTCGCGGGGTATCTGAAACCGGGCGGGTTCATGGCGCTCACGTTCGATTTCAGCCCGGACGCGCCCGTCACCGGGGCCTACCGGACGCTGGAAGAAGTCCAGGACCTGATCGCGGCCACGGGGTTGCAAACCATGGACGGCGCGCCGTTCCATGACACGGGCGAAAGGTTCAGCCTCGACAGGAAATTTCCCAGGGCCCGCTTCACCTTCGGGTCGCTGTTCCTGCGCAAAGCCTGAATGGGCCTGGCATCAGGCACGCCCGCCATGTCCACCACCGCCAAGGCCGGCCGCGTCAGTATCGCGGTGTTTGGATCGCGCATCCTCGGCCTTGTCCGTGAGGCGGTGTTCGCCCATCTCTTTGGCGCGGGCATGGCCAGCGACGCGTTCCGGGCCGCATTCAAGATACCAAATTTGCTGCGCGACCTGTTCGCCGAGGGCGCCCTCTCGACGGCGTTTGTCACAACGTTCTCCAAGAAACTCGAAAAGGAGGGAGACGCCCCGGCCTGGCGCCTGGCCAATCTTGTGTTCACCTTCCAGTTTCTGGTCCTGCTTGTCCTCACCGGGCTGGGAATCGCCTTTGCGCCGCGGGTCGTCTGGCTGATCGCCGGGGGCATGGCCCCGGAAACGTCCAACCTGGCGGCGCAGCTTGCGCGGGTGATGTTTCCGTTCATCATGCTGGTGTCGGCGGCGGCGGTCATGATGGGACTGCTCAACGCCAAAGGCCGCTTCGGCCTGCCGGCGGCGGCCTCCATGTTTTTCAACCTGGGCTCCATCCTTGCGGGTGTGCTGTGCGGGTGGCTCATCGACCCCAATTTCGGGATCAACGCGATCTTTGGCATGGCCATCGGGGTGCTCGTCGGCGGCGCGCTCCAGCTCGGCGTCCAGGTCCCCGCCGCCCTGCGCGCCGGGTTCCGGTTTCATTGGGCCTGGGACACGAAGGACGAGGGCTTCCGGGACGTGCTCCGCCTGCTCGGTCCGGCGGTGATCGGCGCCTCGGCGGTGCAGGTCAACGTGCTGGTCAACACCAACTTCGCCTCCCAGGTGGGCACGGGCGCGATTTCGTGGCTGGAGTACGCCTTCCGCCTGATGCAGTTCCCCATCGGCCTTTTGGGGGTGGCCATCGCAACGGTCACCTTGCCGCTGGTGTCGCGCGACGCCGCCCGCAGCGACCTCGGCGCGTTTCGGGGCAACCTCGCCCGGTCGGTCCGGCTTGTGTTCGCGCTGACGATTCCCGCCGCGG
This sequence comes from uncultured Verrucomicrobiales bacterium, assembly GCA_964435495.1. Lineage (GTDB taxonomy): Bacteria > Verrucomicrobiota > Verrucomicrobiia > JADLBR01 > JAIBCM01 > CAYSZK01. The sequence continues at coordinate 31,972 of CAYSZK010000014.1, read as the reverse complement.
CCGGCCTGGCGCTTCTCGCCGAACCGATCATCGCGCTCGTGTTCGAGCGGGGCGGGCGGTTTGTGGCGTCCGACACCGCCGCGACGGCCCTGGCGCTGCGGGCCTACTCGGTCGGGCTTGCCGGCTACGCGGCGATCAAGGTGCTCGCGCCGGGATTCTACGCCCTCGGACGCCCCGAAGTGCCGTTGCGGGTCAGTTTGTTCGGCATCGTCCTCAACGCCGGCATGAATGCGGTGATGTTGTTTGTGTTCCACATGGGCCACGCCGGCCTGGCGCTTTCGACGTCGCTGGTGGCCCTGCTCAACTTCGCCCAGCTCGCCTTCGCCATGCGAACCCAGCTCGGCGGCTTCGGCGGGCGCTTGTTGGCGGGAACCTTTCTCCGCGTCGGCGCGGCGACGGCCTTGATGGGCGCCGTGATCTGCGGGCTCGACACCATGCTGCTTCCCCCCGCCGGCGGCCTCCTCGGGGAAGCGGCCCGAACCCTGGGCCTTGTGGGCGCCGGCGGATTGTGTTACCTCGGGGGCGCGTGGATGCTGCGCGTGCGCGAGCTGGACGACCTGTTCGCCATGGCCGGGAAACTGGCCGCGCGATTCCGCGGGCGCTGATTCAGCGGCGGCCCCCGGCTTTTTCCGGACGCGCCGCCGCGGCGGCCCGAACCAGGCGATAGCCGGTGCCGTGGACCGTCAGCAATATCTTCGGATCCGATCCGTCGTCGCCGACCTTGCGCCGAAGCTGGACGATCATTTGGTCAAGCGTGCGCGTGGTCCCGTAATACGATACGCCCCAGCCTTCGTTGAGCAGCCGGTCGCGGGACAACACTTCGCCTTCGTGCGCGTGGAAAAACGCGAGAACCTTCAGCTCGCGGGCCGTCAGGCTTTCGACGGCGCCGGGGCGGCGGCACTCGAAGGTCGCGGGATCAATCTCGGCGGCCCCGATCCGGAACGGCGCGGCCCGGTCCGCCGGGGGGCACGCCAGTTCCCTGGCGCGGCGCAGGAGCGCGTGAACGCGGGCCAGCAATTCGCGAAGGCCGAACGGTTTGGTGACATAATCGTCGGCGCCCAGTTCCAAGCCTACGACCTTGTCCACCTCCTGGCCCTTTGCCGTAAGCATCAGCACCGGCGTGCGGGTGCCCGCCGCGCGCAGGTCGCGGCAGATGTCGTACCCGCTGGCGCCGGGCAGCATCACGTCCAGGACGATCAACTCCGGCCGCCCGCGCCGGACGGCATCCAAGGCCTCGTCTCCGCGGGGGCAGGAGGCGACGATGTGCCCTTCCCCGCGGAGGAGTTCCTCCAGGCCCATGCGGATATTTGGGTCGTCTTCGACAATCAGGATGCGGGCGGGATTCATGGCGTTCAGGAGGCCGGTTGGGCGCGGCTGGCGGGAAGTTCGAGGATGAACCAGCTCCCGCCGCCGTGGCGCGGTTGGTAACGCACGTCGCCACCGTGGGCGCGCGCAATCTGGCGGGCCAGGGTGAGCCCCAAGCCCGACCCCTGGATGCCGCTGGCGAGCGAGTCGTGGGCGCGATGAAACTTCTCAAAAATCCGTTCTTCATGCCCGCGCGGAACCCCGCCGCCACGGTCGCCGACCCGCGCCTCGCACCGGCTCCCGCTGGATTCCAGCACAACGTCAATGGCCTTGGCGGGTCCCCCGTATTTCTCGGCGTTGGAAAGCAGGTTCATCAGCACCTGCCACAGCGCGTCTTCGTCGCCGTGGACCTCCGCGCCCCCATCGGGGATCGCCGCCGCCACCGTGAAACCGGCCGCCTCCAATTGAGGCCGGACCGTCGCCACCACCCGCGCCGCAACGCGCGCGAGGTCCACCGGTTCCATGCGGTATTTCTTCGCCCCGCGCTCCAGGCGGGAAAAGTCGAGGACATTGTTAATCAACCGCGTCAGGCGCGCGGCCTCGGCGGTGATGACCTCCAGACAATGCCGGCGCCGGTCCTCCTCCTTCACCCGGCCTTCGGACAGGAGTTCCGAGAACATGCGGATCGATGTGAGCGGCGTTTTCAATTCGTGGGAGACGTTGGCGACGAAATCGGCCTTCCGCCGCGCGGCGTCCAGCTCGCGGCCCACGTCCCGGCCCAACAGCCATCCCCCGGCGCCGATGGCCAGCACCAGCGCCGCGATCAGTCCTCCCAGCGTCCATCGCAGCGTCGCCGCGGATCGGGTAATCGCGCCGGCATCCGTCAGATACACCGCCGCTTCCCAGTGCGGCAGGGCCTCGCCGATCTCAGCGGCCACGAACGGGCGTTTCCAATCCGCCTCGAAATCCGCCAGCGACCGCGCGGCCGGACGGCCCGCGTCGTCCACAATGGCGAAGCAGGCGGCCCCGTTTGCCGATCGTGGGGCGGTGACGGCTTGAAGCGCGGTTCGGACCTTGTCGAGGTCCAGCTCGGCGCCGAACACAATCTGCGGATCGCGTTCCGAGCGGCGCCAGATCAGGATCCGGAGTTCGTTTTGGACGAATCGGGCGGCGAGCCCCTCGGGACTGGCCATCGCGAGCTGGGCAAACCCGGTCTCTTCAACAACCAGCGAAGACACGGAAGCCGCCGCCGGCGCATCGGCCTGTTTTTGGGGCACCAGCTTCCGGGCGAGGAAAGGCGCCCTGGCCGCCTGCCAGACCTGCTCCGATTCCTCCCTCGGCGCCTTTGATTTCCCGGCCTCGACCCTGTCCGCCGCCGCGCTGGCGTCCATGGCATCCTTGGCGGCCACGTTGGATCCCGGCCCTTGCGCCGGGCGCGCGCCCGGCGCAGCCGGCGCGGCGCGCGGGGTTTCCGCGCCACCGGGCTTCTCCTGGCGGGAGCTGCGGCCGCGGTCCCAGGATTCGGCCACCTTGCCTTCCGATCCGGACGCCGTCTCCCGCGGCGTGGCGCGATTGGCCGAGAACACCTGGGCTGCGACCACGTTCTGAAGAAACGGGGCCTGCTCGATAAGAAACGCGCGCTCATTCCGTCCCTCCAGGGTCGAAGGGGCGAGAATCGTGCCGTCGAGCGTGACAGCGAATCCGACACGCGCGGCGGGCCATGCTGTCCGCAGCTCATGATGGAACTCAGGCGCAGCGTCCCGTGGCGCGCGGTCGTTGAGGAGCCCATCGAGCGCGGTCTGGAACCCCTGTTGGAACTGGACCATGACCGCCCGCGCGCGTCCGGCGAGGGCATCGGCCGCGGCCTGTTGAAGGAGCGCTTCCTGGCGTTCGAGCACGAGGTGCTGGTCGCGCAGCGAGCGCAGGGCCAGCCACGCCAGCGCAAGGCTGGGCCCCAGGATCGACACGGCGAACAGCAGCGCGGCTTTCTTCATGGAGGGTGCCCGCGCCAAGGTTGCCCGCTTTGGGACGAAGGGAAAGAGCGGAAAGCCCCGTCCCAACCCCGCCCCAGCTACCCCCGGATCGTGGTCGATCTCAAAGCCGCGGGCCAGCACGCGCTTTTCCTGAGTCTTGAGGTGAATCGCCCAACCGGCGTGTCCTCTGGCCCTGTCCACTTCCTTCCTTTCCGTTCGTGTGCCTGGGCGCGTCAGCGCATCTGGTTCTTTTGGATGTAGGATTCCGACTGCAGAAGTTTGCGGGAGCGTTTGTCGTAGCCCTCGGTTTCGATCCCGGCGGCCTTTTGCTCCAGACTGTCCGCCTCGCGCGCAAAATCGGCCTGGCGGGCGGCGGGGGCGTCCGCGGTGGCTTCGCGCAACCGCGCGGCGGACCGCTTGAGCCGGGTCACCGCTTCCGCGAGGTTGCCGCTGTCGGCGCAGGCGATGGCCGCATCCTTCGCAAGGGCGTTCAGGAGGAGTTCCTGGTCGGCGAGCACGCCGCGGTTCTCAGACGCACGGGCCGCCGCGGGGTCGCGGGTGACAGCCACCTGGACCGTGCGCGAAGCCTGGATCGCGCGTCCGCCGGCGAGGTCGTCGTCGTACCGCACCTCGACCCCGGCCACGTCGCGCGCGGGGACTGTCCGCTCCTCGTCGAGGCGGCAGCGCAGGAGCGCGTACCGGTTCTGGCCGCCGGAGAGATGGCCCAGGCGGAGTGTTGCGCTTGGCCCTTTGACCTCGCCGTCGAGGCCAAGAAACCCGATGGGCGTGACGCCGTCGGCGCACGTGATTGTGATGACCACGTTGCGGGCAACGACGTGGAGCAGTTTGCCCAGCTCCTTCGCGAAGATGGAGGCGAGCTTCTCCGTGTCCTGGACGTAGTAATAATTGCCTGCGCCGGACTCGGCGAGGGCGGCCATGAGATCTTCGTTGTAGTCGTCGCCGAGGCCGATGGTGGAGACGGCCACGTTCCGCCGGGCGAGGCGCCGGCCCAGGGCGGCGAGATCCTCCGGCGAACTCGGGCCGACATTGGCCAGGCCGTCGGAGAGGAGCAGGATCCGGTTAAGGTTGAAGGATGCGGCGTGTGGGAGGAGCTGGCCGGCGCCCGATTCGACCCCCGCGTGGAGCGCCGTGCTGCCGCCTGGCTGGATTCGCGAGATCCGGGCGGCCAGCGTTTCCCGGTCCTCGATTGTCTGGCTCGGGATGATCACCCGGGCCTCGGTGTCGTACGCGGCCAGCGCGAACCGGTCGCGGGCGCCGAGTTCTCGAAGCGCGGCGAGGGCGGCCTGCCGGGCCTTTTCAATCTTGGCGCCGGACATCGAGCCGGACCGGTCGAGGACCACGGCAAGATTGACCGGCTGGCGAAAGCCTTCGCGGTCCGGAGCGGCGGCCGCCGTGAGATCGATCTTGATGACGATCTCACGGCCAGGGCCGGCGAGGACGGCGCGCTGGCCGGGTTCGAGGTTGAGGGAGATGGTTTCCTTTGCCGGGGCGGCGGCGGCCGCGAGGGCAAAGCCAGTGAGCATGGCGATGCGTTTCATACGGGCGGAATGTCGCATGGACCCGCCGGGGAGTTGTCATGGCGCCGCAAGAAGATTGTAAAAGTTCTGTAAAATGGAGGGCGAGCGTTCCAGTGTCGCCACCGGGCCGGGGCATGTGATAGGCTCGCAAGGCATGAATCTGGAGGTGACAACTTGGTTTTCCGCCGGGATTCCCATCATCGCGGTGGCCATGTTTGCAGGCACGCTGGTTGCCATTGAGTTGGGGAGAAGCGCGGGGCGCCGGCGCGCGGCGGAAGCCGGCGACAAGGCGCATGTGGGTCTTGGCGCCATTGAGGGCGCAGTTTTCGGGTTGATGGGCCTCTTGCTGGCGTTCACGTTCTCCGGGGCCGCGCAAAGGTTCGAGGCGCGGCGCCACCTGCTGGTTCAGGAGGCCAACGCGATTGGCACCGCCTGGCTGCGCCTGGACCTGGCGCCGGAGTCGTATCGTGGGGAGTTGCGGGATTTGTTCCGCCAATACACCGACGCCCGCATGGCCGCCCACGATGGGAGGCGGGCGTCGGACGCCGAACGCAAGGCGGCGGCGGCGGCTTCCGGTCCGCTGGCGGGGCAGATTTGGAGCCTGGCGGTTGCGGGCCGCGGGCAGATGTCCCCGCCCGAGGCGCCCCTGTTATTGTCCGCGTTGAACGAGATGTTTGACATGGGAACGGCGCGGCTTGCGGAGCGGCAGAACCACCCGCCCTTGATCATCTTCGCCATGTTGGCGGTGTTGACACTGGCGTGCGCGTTGATTGCGGGATACGGCATGGCCGGCGGCGGGCCGCGAAGCTGGCTGCACATCGTGGGGTTCGCCCTGGGAATGACCGCCACGGTGTTTGTAACGCTGGACATCGAGTTCCCGCGCCGCGGCCTGATCCAGATCGATGACGCGGACTTGGTGATGCGGGATGTGCGCCGGGCAATGGAGTGAGGGCCGGCCTCAGCCCGCCGGGCCCGCGTGCGGGGCTGCGGGCTCGCGGTCATCCGTCCGGGAGCCTATTTCGCGGATCAACCGGGCGTAAGCCCCCGCGGCGTCGTCGCCGCCGGCGTCCAACGGCTCGCGGGCGAGATCGCGGGATTGGAAGGCGACATGCTGCAGGCCGAAGCGCGGGGTGTAGCTGCCCCACTCGTAATTGTCCGTAAGCGACCAGTGGAAGTACCCGCGCATCGGCACGCCCCGGGCACGCAGCGCGGCGACGACCTCCAGGTGTTGCCGGAGGAACTCGCCCCGGTGCATCGCATCCCGGCGCCAATGCGGTTCGGCCGCGTGGGCGCGGCGCTGGGCCATTCCGTTCTCGGCGATCACGATCTCCATGCCCGTGAAGTCGCGGTGGTAAAGGTCCACAAAGAAATGGAGGCCCTGGGGCAGGACCCGCCAGTCCCACCACTTCGAAGTCATGCTTTGGATCAACCAGCCGCGCAGCGGCTCGCCAGGGCGCCGCATCTCGTCGAACCGCGGCAGGCGGAACGCGTGGCCGATGAACGGGTCGTAGTAATCCAGCGCGATGAAATCAAGCGGGCGCTGCCCGGGGTCCTCGTAAAGCGTGCCGATCAGCCGGGCGAAGGCCTTCTCGGTTACGCGCCACTGGCCCACCCAGTGGAGAAGCCACTTCACGAACATGCCAAACCAAAACGGCACGGAACGTTCCACGGGAAGCATGGCGGCCTCGAAGGCGCGGTTGAACGCCTGGTACCGGCCGTGCAGCCACGGAATGATTTCGCTTCGGGGCACGCCCAGCGATGGCGCGCAGACCATGTCCACCAGGAACTTGTCGTTCCAATAGACGTCGCTGGCGTAGTTGTTGAACGCCGCGCGCGGCCGGCCCCATGCCGGGTTCGCCGCGAAAGTCCGGTGCAGCTCCCGCCACGCCAGCACGTGAGCCAGCATCAGATTTTCGTACGCCCGCGCCGCCGAGCGCGTGTTCCGGCGTCCGCGGCCGGGGAAACTGTGCGCGCTGTAGGTGTTCACGACCAGCATGTTGGGTTCGTTGACGGTGATGAACCACCGCACCGGATCGACCCCGTCGCTGGCCAGCGCCCCGTTGAGCGCCCGAACCACCTGGCCGGCGTACGCCGCAAAGCGCTCCGGCATCGCCGCGTCCAACCATGGATCGGTTCCAAGCCACGCCGGATGGGTGAAATGAAACAACGTGACCAGCGGTTCCAGGCCGTGCCGCCGCGCGGACGCGAGCATCCGCGCGTAATGCGCCAGCGCCGTTTCGGAGAAAGGTGGCGCGGGGTTCCGGCCCGCCGACGCCGGCCCCGGCTGGACCCGGCTCCATTCCACGCTGAGCCGGAAGGCGTTGAGGCCGATCTGCCGCGCGCGCGCGAAATCCTCTTCGTACCGGTTCCAGAAATCCACCGCCTTTCCGGAACGCTGTACGCGGTGGCTCCGCTCCCAGGCGACCCAATTGTTCTCCGGGCCGCCGGGCTCGTTGTAACCGCCCTCGTGCTGGTACCCCGACGTTGCGACGCCCCAGAAAAACGGGCCGCCGCCGGGCGCGGAGGGAGGGGGGGCCTGGCCGTTCATGGGGGCCTATTTCTTGCGGACCGCCTCGACCATGGCCTCCTGCGTCTTCTCGGCGACGGTCACGGGATGGGTTTCCTGAAGGTAAAGGAGCGTGCGCACAATGGTCGATGCCGCGTGGGGCCTGGCCATCCGCCGCGCCGCGGCGCGCATGTGCCGGAGCCGGACCGGATCGTGGAGCAGGCAATCGATCTTGTAGGGCATGGTTGTGACTTCGTTGCATTTGATGGCCACGCCCTTTTCGAGCAGATGGTCGCTGTTGCGTTCCTCCTGGCCGGGGATGGGGGAAAACACCACGAACGGCAGGCCCCGAGCCAGCGCCTCGGCCGTCGTCAGGCCGCCGGGTTTGCCCACGAACAGGTCCGCCGCCGCCATCCAGTCCTGCATACGGTCGGTGTAGCCCTGCACCCGGAATTCCAGATGCGGGCGCGGCGTCGAAGCCGCCTGCGCCTCCACCCGCCGCTTCAATTCCTCGCTCTTCCCGCAGACCACGACGATCTGGGCGGGGGTGTTGAGTTCCGCAAGCACGCGGGCGACGTGCTGCGCCGGGCCAACGCCGAACGTGCCCGCCGATACCAGAATCACGGGCCGGTCCTCCGCGAGGCCGAGAGCCCGCCGCGCCGCCCGCGGCTCGAAACGCTCCGCAAAGGCGGGATCAATGGGAATTCCCGACACCGTCACGCGTTCGGCGGGCATGCCCATCATTTTGAGGTGGACCCGCGTCTCTTCGAGCGCGACGAAATAGTGGTGGAACACGCGCGACAACCACATCGCGTGGAAATCGAAGTCGGTCACCACAATCGAGAGCCGCGTCTGGATCACCCGCTTCTCGATCAGGTGGGAAATGATCTCGGCGGGAAGGAAATGGGTGCAGATCGTGATGTCGGGGCGCAACCGCTTGATGAGTTTGACCAACGGCCCCGTGTTCAGCCGGTCCAGCATGAACCGCATCTTGTCGGTCTTCCACGGCTCGTCGCTGGTCTCGTACCACCAGCCCAGAAACGTCGGCGCCTCCCGCACCAGCGCCAGGTACAATTTTGAGTAAAAGTCGCGGAACAACTTGTTCGTGTACGTCAGGGCGTCCAGGTTCACCACCTCCCCCACGCGCCAGTGCCGCGCGCACACCTTGTGAAGGGCGTCCGCAGCCCGTACATGGCCAGAGCCCGCGCTTGCCGACAGAATCAGCACGCGCGGCTTGTGCCCGTGGCTCCTGGTTGCCGCCTCATTCACCCCCTTTACGTTGCCGGGATCGCGCCGGTTTGGCAACGCTCCCGCCATCCCGGTCCATAAGAATCCGATTGGAGCCCGAACGGGTTTGGTGTAATAGTCTCAGGACCTTGGCTATGAGCGACGAACCCACGAACACAGGCGAAACGTCCGATACGCCCGAGGCGGAGCAGCCGGCTCCGCATCCCACGCCGCCGCCCCTCGCCTCCGGCAACGCCCCCACGCGACCCATTCCCACTCCCGACGCGCCGTTCAAACCCGTCGCGCCCGTGCCCAACCGGTTTCCGCTTCCGCCCGCAGGCGCCGTCAGGACCGGCGGCATCATCTCAACCATCCCAGGCGTCTCGCGCAAAGGAACCGCGCGCCTCGTGCCCGCCGCCCCATTCCGCCAGCCTGGAGTGCCCAGGTCCCCCGATGAACGCCCCACCGAACGCCTCTCCACTCCGGGCGTGCCCCGCATCCCCCTGTCGCCTTCCCAAGCCCCCGTCCCAACGCCGGTTGCCGCCGTGCCCATAGTCCAGGCCACCCCGCCGGTGCCACGCTCCACCGCGTCGATACTCGAAATGGTTTCCCAAGGCGATCCCAAGGCGCCCAACGTCTCCATCACCCAGCTCCTCGAACGCATCTCCAAGTCAAGCCCAGGCAAACCTGCCGCGCCCCCGGTTCCCAGGGTTGCCGCGCCTTCCTCTGCCCCCGCCGCCGCGCCCCAGATGGCCCTGACACCGCCGCTGTCGGTGCCCGGCCCCGCCGCGCTTGAACCCCAACTCGAGGCGGAACCGGACTCGGGCCATGACCTCTTCGCCGCGCCGCCCCACCAGGATGCGGAGGCCCCCCGCCAGCCGCTCAAACCCGCAATTTTGTCCAAACCCGCCCCAGGCTTGTTCCCCCCCGCCGCGCCCTCCGCGAGGTCCCCTTTGGGTTCCCAGGCGATCCTGCTCAAGCCCACGCCTCCCGGTCCCACCCAGCCTCCTTCCAAACCCGCCGCGCCCGCCTCCGTGCCAACGGCCCCCGGAAAGGCGCCCGAAGCTGCGGCTGTATTTGCCGCTGTCCCGCCCGCCGCCGCCCAGCCCAAAGCGGACGCTCCGGTCCAAGGCGCCCCGGCGGCGCCCGCCGCTATGAAAAAACCGCAACCGGTTCCCAAAGGCGCCACGGGGCCCGCCGCCGGCCCGGCCACGGGCATGGTTGCGGCGCCCAGGCGCGAAGTCCGCGGTTCCCCGGTCGCGGCCATCCTCGCCGTGCTGCTGGGGCTCGGCCTTATAGGCGCGGTTGTTTGGGGAAACACCGCCAACTCCCGGCACAAGGACGCCAGCAACGAACTGGCCATGGCCCGCGAAGCCGAGGAAAAGCTCCGTGAAGACCTCGCGTCGCTCAAGAAGAACTACAGCGTCGCGCTCGAACAAAATGTCGCCATGGCCGGCAAGCAGACGGCGCTCCAGGACGAAATCGCCGCGCTCAGCAAGCAACGGGACTCGGCCTCCGAAAAAGTCGTCGCCGAAGCCGCCCGCCTCAAGGAAGACCTGGCCAGAAAAGAAGCCCAGTTGCAGGAGTTCCTGAAGGGACCCAACTTCAAGGCCGAGCAGGACGCCATCCTCGCCATGCTCAAGGCCGCCGACCCCGCCCTGCGCGCTTACCGCCAGGGTCCCTATATCGTCGTCCGCCTGCCTGACAGCGGATTCGACTTCCAAACCAACACCGTCAACGACGAGGTCAGGCGCAGCCTTGCCACCCTCAGCCGCGTCTTCAACACCTATCGTGGCGGGTACGTTCTCGGTATCGAAGGCCACAGCGACGCCACCGCGCTCCCCGGCGGCCAGGCGTTCGACAACCTGCGCGCCGGCGCCGCCCGCTCGCTTTTCATCATTCGCGAGCTCATGCGCCTCGGTTTGTCCACCAAGAACCTCGTTCTTTTGTCGCAAGGCGATTCCCTCCCCGTCACCGACCCCGCCAGCCCGGCCAACAGGCGCGTCGAGTTTGTCTTCATGCCCCGCCGGATATTGGCCGACGCCAAACCGCTTGCCGGCATGGAAGACATCCCGTCCGGCGCGCCTTCGGCCCCGCCCGCGCCCGCGCCGCCCCAAAGCCCCGCGCCGGACGCGCCCGCCGCATCGCCCGCCGCCGCAACTCCGCCTCCCGTGCCAGGAGCCGGTTTGTCCCTTTCCCCCAGTGCGGATGGCGCGCCTCCGCCTCCGCCGGTCCCAGGCCTCAATCTCGCGCCATCCCAGTGAGAACGCCGTAGCGCCGGACGGGAAGCCCGGCATCGAACCATCCAACCGGGCCAGTTGCCGGCAAAAGACCGATGCGCGTCCCCCTTCACATCGTCCTCCAGCGCCGCGAGCGGCTCGCCGCCCTTCTCCACCGCAACGGCTACATGCCCGTTGCCGAGTTGTGCGCCCATCTCGGCATCTCCGAAGCCACCGCCCGCCGCGACCTCGCCGCCCTTGAGAAAGAGCAGCGCATCACCCGCACCTACGGCGGCGCCCTCGCCGATTTTAACGTCCGTTTTCCCTCCTTCCGCCAGCGCCAGACCCAGGCGCGCCCATGCAAGAACCGCGTCGCCCAAGCCGCCCGCCGCCTCTTCCAGCCTGGCCAGACCGTCTATTTCGACACCGGCACCACGATCTTTGCCCTGGCCGAAAGCCTCGCCCAACACCCCGTCACCCCGCTCATCGCTGTCAGCAACAATCTTCCCGCGGCTGATCTTCTCTCCGCCATCGACGGCGTCACGGTGTCGCTGGTCGCCGGCCAGCTATTCCAGCGCCAATCCGCCCTCCTCGGCGAAACCGCACGAAACAGCCTCGCCCTCTGGCGGTTCGACGCCGCGTTCCTCAGCGCCGAAGGCATGACCCGCGCCGGCCTTTGGAATTCCCAGGCCGACATCGTCGCCCACCAGCGCGCCGTCCTTGCCCGCTCCGCCCGGGCCATCTTTTGCATCGATTCTTCCAAACTCGGCCGCGACACCCCCGAATTCCTTGCCGCCTGGGACGCCCCCTTTGTCCTCGTGACCGACGCCTCGCCGCGCGCCCTGGCCAAACACGGCATCCACCTCCCCAACGATCGCCTCATTCTTGCGAAGGGCCGCCCTTTTGCCGGAGCGCGGCAACCATGAATCAAGCTTTGCGACGGCTCAGGTGGCCGCGTGGCAAGGCCCGGACCGATCAATTGGGAGCGCCTGCCGACGCTTCGGGTTGCCGCGATGCGGCTGTGCTTGGCGCGGCGTTGGCCGGAGCCTCGCTTCGCCTTCAGAACCGGCTGGTCGGGGTGGCCGGGGTTGGGAACGAGACGGCGGTTGAGGCAATCCACATGCAGGTCCGTCTTTTCCAAAACAGTCTGGCCCACGAGCACTTCGCCGCCCATGACCAGCGCTTCGTCAAAAGTGTCGCGCTGCAAGAGATCGATCAGGAGCGGTTCGGTGCGGGGCGCCCGTTCCTTGCGCCCATCCGCCAATTCCACAAGGCGTTCGCCCTCCGTGCCGAGCTCGAGAATCCGGGAAAACTGGGTACCGGGAATTCGAAACTCCAAACCGGGAACGTCCCACCCCTCACCTCCCAACCCGCCGCGCATACTCCCGCGGACTCATTCCCGTCACCCGCCGGAATTGCCGCGCGAAATAGTTGCTGTCCTCAAACCCCGCCACCCCCGCCACCTCCGTTACCCGCATCCCGCCCGCGCGCAAGAGCCCGCGCGCACGGTCCACCCGCAGCCGGATCAGGAAGTCCACCGGCGCATAGCCTGTCACCGCCTTGAACGTCCGGTGCAGCGTGCTTGCCGACATTCCCGCCATCCGGCCCATCGCCGCCACGGACATGGTCTCCGCCGCGTGCTGGTGCAGATGCCCCAGTAGCCGGCTGATCTGGGTCACCGGTTGCGGCGCGTCCTCGCGGATGCGCGAATAGGCCCGCGCCAGCAGCCCCACCAGCTGCATGAATCCCGCCAGCGCATGGAACCTGTGCCCGGGCTCCTGTTCTCCGATCTCATGCTCCATCCTTCCCACCACTTCGAGCGCCCGCGCCAGTTCCGCCGCCGACAGTTTCAGCCGGTTCTTGAACCGCTCCCGCTGCCGCACGCGCGGCTCAACCTCGAACAACGCGTGATACCCCGGCAGCGCCCCCAGGTCCGCCCGCGGCATCCGCAAGCGGCGCATGTCGTACAGGATGTTGATGAGCGACAGGCTCTCCGCCTCCGGATAAGCGTGGGTCATCCCCGGCAGGATCACGAACACCTCGCCCGCCCCGATCTCGTAGCTTTCGTTGCCCACATGATGCACGCCGCGCCCGGCGGTCACCACCACCAGCTCCTCAAATTCGTGCCCGTGCTGGGCGCGGAACGCCCCGTGCCGGGCAATCCGGATGACCCGCAACGGCAGCGAGCCGTCCTTGAAATACGCCGCCGCCGGCAACCGGCGCGCCCTGTTTGCCTGGTTCCTTGCCATTTTGGAGCCTGGCAGGATCGTGCTTGTTTTTGACAGGAACGTCAAGGCGCCACCGCCGCCTCCAAGCCAGGCTTCCGTCCGACAGGCATCCCAACCCCCACGGACCCCGGAATATCCCACCCATGAACAAACCCCTCAAAGTCGGCGTCGTCGGCATCCGCGGCATCGGCCAGAACCATTGCCGCTGCCACGACTCCAGCCCGCACGCCCAGCTCGTCGCTGTCGCAGACACCGTAAAAGCACGCGCCGAGGAAACCGCCGCGAAACATAATTGCAAGGCCTACGCGTCGCTCAAGGAGATGCTCGCCGCCCATCCCGATCTCGACATCGTCGATGTCACCACCGGCGGCTTCGAGAACGGCGGCTGGCATTTCGAGCCCGTCATGGAGGCCATCGCCGCGGGCAGGAATGTCCTCGTCGAGAAACCGATCTCCAACGACATCGCCGAGGCCCGCGAGATGGTCCGGTTCGCCGCCGAAAAGGACGTGTATCTCGGCTGCAATCTCAACCATTTTTTCACTGAACCCGCCCGACAGGCGCGCAAGCTCATGGAAGACGGGCGCGTCGGCGAGCAGGTCTATTGCCTCCATCGCATGGGTTTCATCGGCGGCGAGGCCACCTACAAACCCGGCGCCGGCGCGAACTTCGACGGGTTCCCCTACTCCCACGTCAAGGCGTTCCTCGCCCATCCGTTCAGCCTGATGCGCCATTTCTGCGGCGACATCACGCACGTCCAGGCGTTCATGGACAAGCCCGGCTGCCGGCGCGCCGCCTCGGACCTCATGCTTTCGGTCGCCAGCATCCACGTCCGTTTCGCCAACGGCGCGATGGGCTACATGTTCAGCCAGCGCGGCGACGCCACCATGGGCCTGGGCGGCTGGTGGAGTTTCGAGCTCGGAGGCACAAAGGGCACGTTCTGCATCGAGAACTGCGTCGAGAAACTCACCTACTACCCCGCGCCCAAACCCGGCGAGAAATTCGGCCTCGGCGAACAGCCCAAGCCCGAAGTCACGCTGAGCGGGGAGAAGGATTTCAACGCCACTTTCCCCGTGCGCATCCACGCCTTCCTGGAAGATGTCGCCAACCAGGTTCCCAAGAACAAGCTGCGCGCCTCGGGCCGCGACGCGCTCGCCACGCTCGAATACACCTTCGCCGCCATCGAATCCCACGAGCAAGGCGGCGCCCTCGTCCGGCCCCATCCGCTCCCGCCCCTCAAACGCGATCTCAAGGATCAATGACCATGAAAATCGGCGCCAACTCCGTTCTCTTCGGCGGTTTCGATCTCGAGACCGCCTTTCGCTGCGTCGCCTGGGCCGGCTACGACGGCATCGAACTCTCCGCCATCGACGGAATGAGCCAGCATCTCGTGCTCGCACGCTGGAAGGAATGTGTTGCCCCCATCAAAAAACTCGCCGCCGAACACAATCTCGCCCTCCTGGCCATGGAACAGCCCAGCCAGGACCCGGCCGCCATGGAATCCGCGATGCAGGCCGCGGCCGAGACCGGCATTCCCATCATCAACTGCGGCCCCGGCGGGAAGGCGGGCGACGCCGCCTCGCTCCAGGAACGGATCGATTCCCTGGGCAAACTGGCCCAGCGCGCGGAGCACTACGGCGTCACGCTCTGCGTCAAAGCCCATGTCGGCGCGGCCATCTTCGACACGCCCACCTCCCTCAAGGTGCTTGACGCAATCCGGTCCCCGGCCTTCGGCCTCGATATGGATCCCAGCCACATCCATCGCGCCAACGAGAATCCCGTGGACGCCCTGCGCAAGGTCGTCCACCGCGTCAAGCACGTCCACATCCGCGACTGCAAGGGGCGCCAGCAGGGGCCCGGCAAACCGGAGGACCAGGCCAATGGCCGCGGCGACATCGATCTCCACGGTTACTTGCGCGTCCTCGCCGAGGCGGGGTACACCGGCCCGGTTGATCTCGAAATCATCGGCGCCAAGGATTACCCGCTCGAACGCTGCTGCATCATCGCCGCCGAGGCCCGCGGCCACATCCGCGCCTGCCTGCGGGGATTCCAACCCTTATGAAACCCAACATCATCCTCGTCGGCATTGATTCCCTGCGGTCCGACCGCATGAGCCTCCACGGCTATCCCCGGCTCACCACGCCCCACATCGACCGCTACGCCGAAAGCGGCGCCGCGTTCCTCAACCACATCAGCCCGTCCATCCCGACCACGCCCGGTTACGCGTCGATGTTCACGGGCATGGACTGTTTCGGAACCGATGTCGTGGCCCTTCGCCACAAGGGCGGTCTCGGCGGCCATGTCCAAACCCTGCCCGAAATCCTCGGCGCGGCGGGGTACGCCACAACGTGCGTCGGGTTCAGCGGCAATCCCTCCTCGCGCGGGTACCAGAAATACTTGGATTTCTCCGGCTGGGGTTCGTGGGAAGCCGGGCGCAGCCCCAAGGCTGAGAACCTCAACGCCGTTGCCATCCCGGAGCTTCGACGGCTCGCTTCGGGAAAGAAACCGTTCCTGCTTTTCCTGCGCCACATGGATCCGCACTCGCCCTACCTGCCGCCCGGACCGTTCGAGCGCCTGTTCTACGGCGGCAACGAATGCGATTCCCGGCACAAGTCCCTCGCGCCCGCGCTCGCGTTCAAGCCGTTCTCGGATTACTTCGCGACGTGGTTTCCGCCCGGCTGCACCGACGCCGAATACATCAACGCCCAATACGATGGCGCCGTCGCGTACATGGACGCCTGCATCGCCAACATTCTGGCCGAAGCCGCCGCCCTGGGCATTGAGGAGGACACCGTTGTTGTCATTACCTCCGATCACGGCGAGACGCTCGACGAACACGAATGCTGGTTCGATCATCACGGCCTTTACGAATGCACGCTCACCGTGCCGCTGGTCATCGTCTGGCCGGGAAAAGTGCCGGAGGGCCTCCGCTTCACCGATCCCACGCTCCAGCGGGATCTCACGCCGACATTGCTCGAGTTGATCGGCTTGCGGCCCCGGATCAAGTTTGATGGGCGCAGCCTGGTGCCGCTCCTCAAGGGGCGCGACCGCGCGCCCGATCCCGAATGCTACATCACCGAGTGCACCTGGATGCGAAAACACGGCTGGCGCACGCAGGAATGGAAGCTCATCCACGCCCTCGAACCCGATTTCCATTACAAACCGGAGATCGAGCTCTACAACCTCGTCTCCGACCCCGGCGAAAACCGGAACCTCGCGAAAAAGGAGCCCGGGATCGTTCGCATGCTCGAAGAGCGCATGAACGCCCACATCGCAAGACGGGAGCGCGAGACCGGCCGGACCAACCCGATGTTCACCAACCTGCAATGGCACGGCAAGGACCGCGGCCCGTTCACCTCGAGCGACGAAGCCTATGAAGGCCTGCACATCGGGTCCCCCAAGGCCGCCGCGAAACTCCAGGCCC
This sequence comes from uncultured Verrucomicrobiales bacterium, assembly GCA_964435495.1. Lineage (GTDB taxonomy): Bacteria > Verrucomicrobiota > Verrucomicrobiia > JADLBR01 > JAIBCM01 > CAYSZK01. The sequence continues at coordinate 15,555 of CAYSZK010000014.1, read as the reverse complement.
GCGCCGCGAAGAAGGGGAAACGCTGACCCGTTTTTCGCGTGAAGCAACCGGTGGAAACCAGGGAAAATTCCATGCTCATCACCGTCATCGGCCGCGGCCACTCCGGCACACGGGCCATCTCCCACACGCTCTCCGCCAGCGGCGTGTTCATGGGCGCACCCCTCAATCAATCCGGCGATCTCATCCCCCCCGAGGCCATGTACGACGCCTGCCGCGTCCTCGCGCGCCACGTCCGCCACGAACGGGGCAGCGACGAACCGCGCTGGATTTTCGACGGTCTGGGGGACATGCCCATTCCCGGGGAATTTACGGACCTGATCGGGCGTTACCTGCGGACGGTGGCCGAAAGCGCCGCCCCGCGCAAGGGGTGGAAGATTCCTGAAACCACCCTCGCCTACCCGTGGATTCGCCGGATGTATCCCGAGGCGCGGTTCATCTTCTGGATTCGCGACCCGCGCGACTCGATCCTTTCCGGCCACGTCACCGACGATCTCGCGCGTTTCGGCATTCCGTACCAACCGACCGACGACCTCCGCCTTCAGCGCGCCATTTCCTGGAAGTATCAATTTGATCTCGTCCAGGCCACGCCCAGGCCCGTGCACTGGATCGAAGTCCGGTTCGAAGACTTCGTCCTGCGCCAGGAGGAAACGCTCGGGCGCCTCGAGGAGTTCCTTGGTTTCCCCCTCGCACGCATTCCCGTCCGCCCCGACGCCGTCGGACGCTGGAAACTCGACACCGGCCGGCACGATTTCCCGTTTTTGAAGCCCGCCATGAAGCAATTCGGTTACGTCCGCGAGGAGGCCCCGTGATTCGCGCCGCTGTCATCGGCATGGGGCCCATCGGCAACCTCCACGCCCGCCTCTACCGCGAGGATGCCCTCGCCGAACTCGTTGCCGTTTGCGACCTGCGCCAGGACCGCGCGAACGCCGCCGCCGGTGCCCACGGCGTCCCGGCCTTTCGCGATGCGATCGAGATGCTCGAAACGGCCAAGCCGGATCTCGTGAGCGTCGCCACCAGCGGCGTGGAGAACGGTTCGGACCACCATCTCCCAACGCTCCAGGCCCTGGATGCCGGATGCCATGTGTTGTGCGAGAAACCAATCTGCAACGAAATTTCGAAAGCGGCCGAGATGGTCGCGCGAGCGCGGGCGGTGAACCGGTGCCTGGCGGTCGATTTCAACCACCGGTTCACCCCGGCCGCGTGGGCCGCGAGGCGCTGGATGGACGAGGGGCGCATCGGCCATCTGCTCTTCCTCAACATGAGCATGTGGATCCTCAACAAGAACGAGAGTTCCCCTTGGTTCCAGATCAAGTCCCTCCACCCGCACACCGTCGATATCATGCGCCATTTCGGCGGGGACATCGAGGCGGTCCATTGCTTCGCCACCAAAGCGCCGGGGCGCGCCATCTGGAGCACCGCCACGTTCAACATGCGCTTTGCTTGCGGCGCCGTCGGCACGCTCACCGGCAGCTACGACATCCAGCGCGGCCACCCGATGGAACGGTGCGAAGTCGCCGGCGTCAACGGACGCTTCGTCATCGACGACATGTGGCGCGAGGCCGCGCTCTTTCCCGCGGGCAATCCGGAAAAGATTGTCCACACCAACCCGGTCTTCGGCGGCTACCGCGATTTTGACGACACCTTCCGCGCCCGCGTCCACAAGTTCCTGGAGCAACTCGCCGCCGGGGCGAAACCGGACGAAATCGACGGCAGCGGCGCCGACGGGTTGGCCGCGCAGAAGGTCCTTGATGCCGCGGTGCGGTCCGTTCAATCCGGCCAGGTCGAGCAGGTTGACCCGCCTCAGTAATCTGGGTTCGTAGCCGCCAGAGGGCGGTTCGCGTCGGCGGGACCCCGCGTCGGCCTCCCTTTCCGCCAAAGACTGCGCCCGCGCTCCAGGCTTGCTTTCACGCGAAAAAGCCACAGGATTTTGGCAGGTGAAATTCGCGACCCGCCGAGCCGGTATCCGTGACGTTGCCCGAATGGCCGCCTGTTCCGCCGCGTCCGTATCCAAGGTGCTCAACCACGCCCGCGGCCGCACAGCCGTCGGTTTCAAACTGGCCGACCGCATCCGTAATGCCGCCGCCAAGCTCGGGTACGTCCCCGATTCCCAAGCCCAAAGCCTTCGCACCCGGCGTGCCACGGGCATCGGCTTCGCGCTGCTCGTCTCTGAAAACTATCGATGGGTAACCGGCGGCTTTCACTCCACCCTCGTCAGTGGCGTCGAGATGGCGGCGCGCAAACGGGACCAAACCCTCACGCTGATCACCGAATCCCCAGGACCCGGAGCGGGTGCGCGCGCGGCCCGGACCATCGCCCGCCGCCAAGTCAGCGCCCTCGTAGTCAGCCCAAACGCGGACCGCGCCTTCCATAAGGCCGTCGCCGCGATCCGCGCGCCTGTCGTGTGGGCCGCCCCCCTGGGGCCGCGGCCCGGCGTTTCCGTCGTTCTCAATCCCGTCCCCGGAATGGATGCCGCCGCCCGCCATCTCATGGAACTCGGCCATCGCCGCGTTCTCGTCGCCGGTTGCTTTCCGAAGTACGCGAAACGGGTTTCCGACCGTGCCAAGCTGATCCACGCCCGGTTCACCGCGCTGGGTTTGGACACGGAAATGCTGGATTTCGCTCCCGGCGCCCCCGAGCCGCCCGATTCTCTTCGCACCTGGTGGCTGCGGACTGTGCGCCGGGTTTTGGGTCCGCGCCTGGGCCGCCGAGGTTTCCCGACAGCCATCGTGGGCGCGACCGAAATGATCGCCATTGGCGCCTATCACGCCCTTTGCGACGCGGGGCTCAACGTGCCGCGCGACGTGTCGGTGGTTTCTTTTGACGACATCCGTCCGGACATGGTCGATCCCCCGCTCACCAGCATCAGCCAGGAACTCGCCGCCATAGGCGCCCGAGCCGCGGAAATCGCCATGGATCTCGCCGCGGGCGCGCGAAGGATCAAGCGTGGACAACGCACCGTGGAACGCGTCCCCGCCGCGCTTATCGTCCGCGGCAGCACCGGCCCCGTCCGCGCCGGAGCGTGAAGCTTACACCCCCGGCCTTGTGATTGCGGAATACCGCCGAGTCCACGCCCCTGGCAATGCTTTCCGGCCCGCGCGCATGGCGCCGCGGGAAAGACTCACGGCTCGGCCGCAAGCCAGAGCAGCGCCTCGCGCAGCAAGTCGTCCGGCGGCTTCTGGTGGCCCCCGGGCCATTCCCACGACTTGAACGGCTGTTTTCGGGGCAGCGCCTCGCGCAGCCGCGCGAGTTCGCTGTGATTGTTGTCCGCCGTGCCCACGATCATCGCCACCCGGCACGTTGGCGGCAGCTCTTTGACGCCGTAGGCGCGGTCTTCAAACCAAAATCCGGCGCCTTGGAGCAGAACCCCGCGGAACCCCGGGCGCAACTGCACGAACAAAGAGCTGCCCCGCGCCCCGCCTGAAAAGCCGGTGGCGAATTTTTTGTCAGCAGCCACTTTGCACCGCCTCACCAGATCGTCGTGGGCGGCCAGAAAGTTGCCCATGATGGGTTCCCAAGGGCCGTTTTTCGCCTCGGTCAATCCGGCGACGATCCATCCCGCCTGGTCCGCAAACGGCTTCAGTCCCGCCGCCCTGGCCTTGCCCCCGGGGCTCATCACGAATATCGCCGGGTGCTCCGCTCCGGAATCAAAACCAGCCGGCAGATAAAGCTGGTAATGATAGAAGCCCGGAGCCGGCTTGTCCTTCATGCCTGTGGCCGAAAACGACTCGCGCCCCGCAATCTCGCAGGTGATGGCCGCTTCCGCGCCTGGCGGAGGCAACTCTGTCGCGGGCGTCGGCGTGTCCGGTTGCGCCTCCTCGGCGCATGCCCGCCCTGGTCCGCCCGCGAGCATTGCCACCACCAGCGCCACCCCAGCCGCCCAACCGATCACTTTCATAATCCTTTTGTCTATCGCAGTCCACTCCGGCACGCAAGGTTGGGGACGGCAGGGGCCGGTCCCGGCCATGCCCGTTGCCGCGCTTCATCCCGCGAGCGCGCGCCAGAGCGCGGCGGTAGCGGCGCACAGGACCACGCCGGGCGCCAAACCAATCAACGCCGCCCAGGCCGCCCACTTCCAGGAGCCGGTTTCCTTCTTGATCGTGTAAAGCGTCGTGGAGCACGGGTTGTGGCAGAGGCTGAAGAGCATGAGGCAAACGGCGGTCATGGTTGTCCAACCTCCAGCTTCGAGCAGCCGCCGCAACGCCCCGCCGTTGCCGGTCTCGAAGATCACACCCGCCCCCGCCGCGCCCTCGATGGCCACGCCCGTGGTGAGCACCGTAAGCATGAGAATCGACGGAATAACGATTTCATTGGCGGGAATGGCGATCCCGTACGCCAGGAGAATCACGCCCGTCAGCCCGATCATGCGCGCGGCGGGATCCAGCGCGGCGGCAAGCGATGCCGCGAGCGAGTTGTCCGGGCTGGGAAAGTTCGCGAGGCCCCAGATCACCACGCCTGCCGGTGCGGCGAACACCACCGCGCGCCAAAGCACGAAGATCGTGCGGTCGAGGATCGACGTGCGCAGTGTGCGCCAGAAGTCCGGCGGGCGGTAGGGCGGCAGTTCGAGGCTGAACGCGGAGGGTTCGCCGCGCAGGATGGTCTTCGAGAGGACCCAAGACGCGCCCAGGGTGAGCAGCACGCCCAGCAGGGCGATGCCGAACACGGCCCCCGCGGCGACAGCCGGCGCGAGAGCGGGCGGCGCCAGGCTGCCGAGAAAGACCGAGGCGATGAGGAATAGCGTGGGCCAGCGCCCGTTGCAGACCGCGAAATTATTGGTGAGGATCGCGACCAACCGTTCCCGCGGCGATTCGATGATCCGCGCCGCGATGACGCCCGCGGCGTTGCACCCGAAACCCATCGCCATCGTCAGCGCCTGTTTGCCGTGGCCGCCCGCGCGATGGAACAGGCCGTCCAGGTTGAACGCCACGCGCGGCAGGTACCCGAAATCCTCCAGCAGCGTGAACAGCGGAAAGAAAATGGCCATGGGCGGGAGCATCACGCTGACGACCCACGCGGACGTCAAATAGACGCCATCGACCAGCACCCCGGCGAGCCAGTCCGGCAGGTGGACCGCCGCGGCGATCCCGCGCAGCCACGGCCAGCCCTGGCCGATCAGGAGTTCCGAGAGGAGGCCCGAGGGCACGTTCGCGCCGGTGATGGTCAGCCACAACACCGCCGCCAGCACCAGCCCCATCACCGGCAGCCCGGTCCATGTCCCGGTGAGAACCGTGTCCAGCTTGCCGCGCCAGCCATTCCCGAACGTGCCCGGCGCGCTGACGTTGCGGGCCGCCAGGCGCGAAGCCTCGGCGCACAACGCCACGGCGTGGTCGTCGTGAATCCGGGTGCCGAGTTCCCAGCGCCGTTGTTCCAGCCGCGCCTGCCAATCCAGGATTCCGGCCGGCGGCGCGGCGGGGACGGCCAAGCCGGAAGCGGCGCTGTCCTGTCCGGCGATCAGGCCCAGGGAACCGCTGGCGGCCGCTTCGTGCGAGACCGGGTCGCCTTCCAGCAGGCGGGCCGCGAGCCAGTCCGCATGCTCCAGGTTGGGGTAAAAACCGCGCAGTTCCGCGGCCACTTCGCGGACGGCGGCGCGGAAGGTTTTGCTTCCCTCGTTGGAAGGCCAGAGGGGCGCGGGAATGTCTGCCGCGGTTTCGGCGATGGCCTGGAGCAAGTCGCCGATGCCTTCGCCGCGGCGCGCCGCCATGGGCACGACCCGGACGCCAAGATCGCGCGCCAGGCCCCGCGCGTCGATGCGCACGCCCTGCGCGCGGGCTTCGTCCATCAGATTCAAGGCCACCACGACGCGCCCGGTGACCTGGCGGATTTGCAGCACGAGATTCAAATTCCGTTCCAGCGAGGTCGCGTCGCACACCACGACCGTCACATCGGGCCGCCCGAACAACAGCGCCTCGCGCGCCACGGCTTCGTCGGGGGAAATGGACAGGAGCGAATACGTCCCCGGCAGATCGACCACCTTGTAGCGCACGCCCGCCCGCGCGAACCGCCCCTCCGCGCGCGCGATGGTTTTGCCCGGCCAGTTGCCCGTGTGCTGCCGCAGGCCGGTCAGCGCGTTGAAGACGGTGCTCTTGCCCGTGTTGGGATTGCCCGCCAGCACCACCAGCCTGTCCCAGCTCCCCGTCCCAAGGCCGAGCCGGTCGAAGCGTTCCGTCCGTTTCGGACAGGCCGCGCAGGCCCCGGGCGCCTCCATCGTTCGCTCCACAACCGGCGCCACGCTCACGCTTCCGCCTCCGGCGGTGCGAGAAAGATGCCGCGCGCCTGTTCCGGGCGCAGCGCGATGGATGTGCCGCGCACGCGGAAGCGCATGGGACCGCCGAAGGCCGCGCGCGATTCCCGCTTCACTTTTGCGCCCGCGACGAATCCAAGGTCCAGGAGCCGCCGCCGCATCAGTCCGCGGCAATCCGGCGCGAGCCCCGACACCACCCCGGTCTGGCCCTCGCGCAACCGGTCCAGGCTGCCCCACGGCGCCGCCTCACCCGGCAGCGCCCGCAGAACGGTAAGCGCCGCGGCCTGATCCGGCGCGAGCGCCGCCGTCCGCCCCGCCCAGCGCAGCACCACCCGCCCCGAGTCATCGGCCCGCGCCTCAACAGTCAGGCCGGCCGCCAGGCCGTGCCGCACCAGCGCCGCAAACCGCGCGGGCGGTTCGTCTTCGATATGCGCAATGTGGTAGGCGCCCGGTTCGCACGCCGGGTCGAGGGGATGTCCGGCGAAGGATGGCACGCCTCCGGTGCGCGTCGGGATCGGGTCACCGTGCGGGTCGAAGCGGGGGCGCCCGAGCGATTCGGCGAGCGCGTCGGTTTCGGCGGGCGTCAGGCGGTGCTCGGCGGCGTCGGCCACGTCGTGCCATTTCTCGGGCGCCAGGCTGGTGCGCTCGGCGAGATCGGCTTCCAGAAGCCTGTGGGCGCGAAGAAGCTGCCGTCCGGCGCCCAGGCCGGCGGGGGTGGGCCGCCAGGCGCCGTCCGCGGTCTGGGTGGCCAGGCCGCGGTCGAGGAGTTCGGCGAGGCCGGGACCCGGGACGGGGCCGGGCGCGAACGCGCGGCCCGCGTCGTGCGCCGTGACGAGCGCTTTCAACGCGTCCTGGGCCGGGACCGACGGGGCGGGCGCGGCGTGGGCCTTGGTGTGCATCGCGCTCAAATCTGTAGCTTGAACTACAAACGAATGTCAAGCCCCGTGATTCCGGCGGCCGGCGGCAGCCGAACCGCGCGGGGGGCCGGAATCCCCCGCGTCTGTTCCCGTATTGAGATTCTGGCGCGGGCCGCTATAGGGTTTCCATGGCTGAGACCCCCGCCCCCGCGCTGGTGGCGCCGCCGGCGCCCGCGCTTCTTGGCGACGCCGCCATTGGCTCCGCCACGGAGGACCGGCTTGGACGCGCCGGATTCGCGGCGCACATTGCCCGTGGCATCCTGAACTGGCCCGCCGGCGAAAGCCTTTGCATCGGGCTCCACGGCCCGTGGGGTTCCGGCAAGAGTTCCATCCTGAACATGGCCGGGGAGTGCCTGGCCGGGGCCGGGGCCGGCGGGCGGCGCCCGGTGATCGTTGATTTCCAGGCATGGCGCTTCTCCGGGCACGGCCCGCTGGTGCCATTGTTCCTGGGGCGCCTGCGCAACGGCATGGAGATGAGCGGCCTGGGCGGGCCATGGGCCGAAGCGGCGCGGCAGCTCGCGGCTTACGAGCGCGCGTTTGACACCCTCGCGGCGCAGGATCCTGTGCACGGATCCGCGGGGCGCCGCGGCGGGCTCCTTTCGGGGGGCGCTGAACCGAACATCGATCTGGCCCGCCGCAACGTGATCGCCGCGTTCGCCCGCCTTCCGGCGCCGGTTGTGGTGCTGCTTGACGATGTGGACCGGCTGCTGGACGCGGAGATTTTGCAGGTGCTCCAGATCATCAAGGCGGTCGCCGATTTTCCCAACACCGTCCACGTGCTGGTGCTGGATCCCCAGTGCGTGGACCGGGCGCTCAAGCGGATGCAGGGGGAAAGCCACGCGGGTTTCCTGGAAAAGATCGAGCAGATCACTTTCGAGGTTCCGGAACCCGACCAGGCCCAGCTCAACCGCATCCTGCTCGACGGCATCCACCGCGTGCTTGGCGCCGGGCCCGTGGCCGCGCGGGACCATCCCCGATGGGTGGGCATGTGGGCCGGGGTGCTGCCCTGCCTGCTGCGCAACCTGCGGGACGTCAAACGCTATCTCAACGCCGTCTCATTCAATTTCGGCCTCGTCAAGGACGGCGTCAACCGCGTGGACCTGCTCCTGGTCGAGGCGCTGCATCTCAAGACCCCGCCCCTCTACCGGTTCATCCGCGAGAATCGCGAGGAAATGACCGCCGCCGGCGAGTCGCTTCTCTGGAAGGCGCTGGATGACGCCGGGCGCCGCGCGTGGATCGACAATCTCGTGGCCCAGGCGCCGCAGGTGTTCCGCGCCGGCGTGGAACACGCGCTCTGCCTTTTGTTTCCCCAGATCAACTCCATCCTCAAACGCCATCCCGGCCCCGGCGGCGATCCTTCGGACTGGGACCGGGACCGGCGCCTGTGCGTGCCGGGCGCGTTCGACTATTACTTCCAGGGGTCGGTGCCGCGGGGCGAGCTGTCGTCCGACGAATTCGACGCCTTGCGCGGCAGCCTCGCGGGCCGGGACCGTTTGATCACGGCGCTTTCGCCTTTCCTGCGCGACGGGCGCTACGCGCGCGCGGTTTTCAAACTCGCGCTGGAGGTTGCGCAGACAGGCGACCTTGCCCACCTGGAGAATCTGATCGCCGCTGTGTGCGAGACCGGCGAGCAACTGCCCAAGCGCCTGCCCGACCAGTCCGACTCGCAGATTGACCAGACGATCCGGCTGGTGCTGATCGAACTGCTGGACCTGGCCAGGTCCAACCAGCGCAAAGATCTGCTCCTGCGCGCCTTCCACGACGCCGCGGGCGCCGTCTATTTCCCTGTCAACCTCGCCGCCGCAATCTGGCTTCAGTGGCACGCTTCCGGCGGGTTCGGCGGGCGCAGCCCCGCCCGCAACCCAACCCTCCAGCCGGCTGAGGCCGAGGAAATCCGCGAACTCGCCGCGGCGCGAATCGCGTCGTGGGCCGAAGCCGGCGCCCTGTCGCGGGTCCGTTCGCTCGAGTGGATCCTGGCGGCCTGGGACCAGTTTGGCGGCGGCGACGCCGCGAAGGAATGGGTCGCGCGCACCTTGGAGGACCGGAGGCACGTTCCCGATTTCATTCTTCATTTTGGCACGTTTGACCTGGACCCGGCGGGCGGCCCCGAGGCGCCGCCGCACCGGTTCCGGATCAACACGGCGGTGCTCGGGCGTTTCACCGATGTCGAACGCCTCCGCGCCACGGCGCGCGACATCCTCGCCAATCCTCCAGGCCCGCTGACCCAGGACCACCTCGACGCCCTCGCCGCCTTTGGCAACGCCGCGGCGTAGCCGGCCGTCCGGCACTTTTTCATTGGCTTCCCACGCCGGGCGCGGTTCAACAGTCCCGTGCCCGCCGCCGCCGAGCCTCTCCGCATCCTGGGGATCGATCCCTCCCTTCGCGGCACAGGGTGGGGGGTGGTCGAGATGGCCGCCCAGGGCGGCCTTCGCGCCCTCGCGTGCGGGGTTGTGGCCAATCCCGCCGCCCTTTCCCCGCAGGGATGCCTGTTGCGGATTTTTGAAACCTTGGAAGAAACCATCGCCGCCCATCGGCCCACCCACGCCGCCACGGAACGCACCATCTTTGTCCAGAACCGGCAGAGCGCCATTTCCCTGGGAACCGCCCGCGGCGCGGTGTTGCTCGCCGTTGCGCGGGCCGGCCTGCCGCTGCTGGAGTTCGCGCCCGCCCAAATCAAGGCCGCCGCGACCGGCCACGGCGGCGCCCGCAAAGACCAGATCGCGATCATGATCCGGGCGTTGCTTCGAATGGAAGCCACGCCGCCGCCCGACGCCGCCGACGCGCTTGGGGCCGCAATCGCCGCCGCGCACACCCTTCGCACGGCATCCCGGCGGGAGGTGATCAAACCAGTGGACGCCCGGCCCGCAGCGCGGCAAGGTTCGCGGCGGCCATGATCGCGTTTCTCGAAGGCACCCTGACCCGTGCATTGCCGACATTGGTGGAGATCAACGTCCACGGCGTGGGGTATGAGGCGGCGATTCCGCTTTCGACCTTTGACCGGCTGCCCGCGCCGCCGGCGCCGGTGAAGCTGCTCACCCATCTGGTCGTGCGCGAGGATGCCCACTTGTTGTTTGGATTTGCCACGGAGGACGAGCGGGCGCTTTTTCGAATGCTGATCCAGAACGTGTCGGGCGTGGGCCCCAAGGTTGCGCTCAACGTTCTGGCGGGGATATCGGTTGTCCAGTTCCGGGCCGCGATTGTGAACAACGATCTTCAGACCCTCTCGCGCATCAAGGGGTTGGGGAAGAAGACGGCGGAAAAGATCATTGTGGAGCTGCGAGACAAGGTGGGCGTGTCGGCGGCGTGGGAGGCGTCCTCGGCGCGCCACGCGATGTCGCCGGCCGACCAGCACGCCAACGACGCCCTGCTGGCGCTCCTGGCCCTCGGCTACAAACAGGCCGACGCCCACAAGGCCGTGCGCGCCGTGCAACAACGTCTGCCGGACGCCGCCGTCGAGGACCTCGTCCGCGAATCCCTAAAGAGCCTGTAGTGTCCTGTCCGGCAATTGGACTGGGGCGGCGTTGGGTTATTTGGCGTCCACGCCGAGTTTGCGCAGGGTTTCGCGCGCGGTGGGAGACCCTTGTTGATAGGCCCGGAGGAACCAGGCGATGGCGTCCACGCGGTTCTTGGGGACGCCCCATCCGTTGAGGTACAGCACGCCCAAATCGTTTTGGGCGCCTTGATCGCCCTTCTCCGCGGCGATCCTCATCCACGGCGCGGCTTCGGCGTAACGCTTCTGGCTGACCAGCAACCGGGCGAGGCTGTAATGGGCGGGCAGATTGCCGTCGTCCGCCGCCTGGGTTAACCAGCGCAGAGCCTCCGCGGTGTTCTTGGGGCATCCGGGCCCGCCCGACTGCTTCAGGAAGCCAAGGCGATACGCGGCCTGGCCGCGGGTGGACCTGTCGCCGGGATCCGGGATCGCGCCCAAGGGGGCGCTGGCGGCTTTCGTGAGCCAGTTGACGGCGGCCTTAAGGTCCTTGGGGACCAAAGCGCCGTCGGCGTAAAGGCCGCCGACGTTGCATTGGGCGAGGCGCAGGCCGGCTTCGGCGGCGCGCGTCTGCATCTCGACGCCTTTGGCCACGTTCTTGGGAACGCCCACTCCGTACAAATAGCGATACCCCAAGCTGTTCAGGGACGTGGGCTCGCCGGTTTCGGCGGCCTTCGCGAGCCAGTAAACGGCCTTGGCATGGTTGGGGGGAGTGGCCGCGCCGAAAAGGTTGCCAAGCATCGCCTGCGCTTGCACATGCCCTTTTTCAGCCGCGGCCGCGAACCAACGGGCGGCGATGCCGTGATCCTTTCGAACACCCTGGCCGGAATAGTAAAGGACGCCCAGATCGTTCTGGGCGTGCGCGGACCCCCGTTCCGCCGCGGCGGTGAGCCATTGCACAGCGGCGGCGAAATTCTGGGGCACGCCCTGGCCCGACGCGTAGAGATTTCCGAGCCACGCCATCGAAGCAACATGACCGGCCTGCGCGGCCTTGGTGAGCAGGTTTGCCGCGGCCGCCCGGTCGAGGGGAATTCCGTCGCCGGCGTAGAACATGGACGCAAGCCTCCAGTTCGCCTCCAGATTGCCTTGGTTGGCCGCCTGCTGCAGCCAGCGCGCGGCCAGTTCCTTGTTGACGAGCCCGCCCCGGCCCAGGCTGTAGAATTCGGCGAGCGCCAACTGCGCCTGGTCATGCCCCTGCGCCGCCGCCTTCTCGAGCCACCCGCGCGCCGCGACGTTGTCCTGGGGGCCGCCGTTTGTGGATCCGAGCAACAGGCCATACCAGTACTGCGCCTCGGAACGGCCGGCCGCCGCCGCCAGGCCGAACCATTTCCGGGCCTTGGCGCCATCCGGGGCAACGCCGGACCCGGTGGCGTAGCAGCTCCCAATGCGAATTTGCGCAAAGGCTTCGCCCGCGGCGGCGAGCATCAGGAACTCCAGGTTTGGGTTTTCAGGGGCCGGGGACATCTTAACCCGCGCGCGGTTGCGCCGATCCCCGCGGATATAGACAACCGTGACGCTGTCGCCGGCGAATTTCGCCCTTAGATGGTCCACCACATCCTGGGCGCCGGCGGCGGGGTGGCCATCGACTTCGACAACGACATCGCCGGGCCGGATGCCGGCGCTTTGCGCGGGCGAGTTCGGAACCACGCCGGCGACGACGAACCCGTTCGTGGCCGCAACCCCGAGCGCCTGCAATTCGAGCGGCGCCAGGTAGTGGGTATAAATGCCAAGGGCGCCCGCCCGGTCCACGCGCGCGGCCTGGGGGCGCGCCTTCGCCGCGGGCTCCACAACCGCCGTCGGCGCCGGATTCGGCGCGGGTCTTGGGCTTGCCTCGCGCTCGGGCAATCTCGCGAGGACCACAAACAGCGAAAACAGGCCCGCAAGAACCACGAGAATCCCGGCGGCTTTCAGGATCGGCCTTTTTGGACGCCGCAGGACGGGCGGCCGGGGCTGCGCGCTTCCCGCGGCGCCGGGCCCGGCGCGCTTTAGGACGGGAGGGCGGGCGTTCATCGGTCCGTGATGATCACGGTATGTTTCTGCGAACCGGAATGCGGTTGGGAATAGGAGTGCTGGCGGGGAACGCTGCGGGTCGGGTAATGGGTCGCGCGGTTTTGGCTGGCGACCCAGGCGTTCCAGGCGTTGACTTGGCGGACCCACGCCTCGTACTGGGCCTGGGCTTGGCGGCGTTTCCGCTCAATTTCCTGCGCGCTGCGCTGTTGTTGTTCCCAGCGGCGCAGATCTTCCAGATAGCGCCGGTACGCTTCCTCCGCATTACGAATCGCGCCATCGAGGCGCACCGCCTCCGTGTAGTCCCCCTGCACCCGGACGTCGGCGTTCACGCTGGCCCTGGCCTGGGTCTGCAAAAAGGCGTCGATGTCGGCTTGGGACAAACCCGTGTTGGCGCCGGCGGCGCTTGACGCAAGGGGCGGGGGCACAATTCCCTGGCCGTTTCCCCCGGCGGGCGCCGCCGGCGCCGGACCTTGGAAATCGCCCGCGGCCTCCGCCATGGCTTCCAGCACTTGCAACATCTGGGCTTCCCGGCCCTGGCGCAGCAGTTCCTCCAAACGCCGCATCTGTTCGGGCGTCAGCTCTCCCCGCAACCGTTCCAAGGCTTCGTTCCTCACCTGGTTCCGGTTCCGGTCATTCATGCCCCCGACGAAATCGGCCACCTCCTCGTCGGTTGCCGGACGGGATCCGTCGGCGTCGAAGGGAAGTTCCCCTGTTCCGCCAGCAGCGGCGGGGCCGTCCGGCGGCTTGCCACCGCCGGCGACGCCTGCGCCGGGTTCTGTTCCGGGCGGCGCCGGTGGCTGGCCGCCGGTCCCGGCGCCAGTCTCCGTTCCGGCACCGTCCGGTTTCGCCTCCCCATTGTCCCGTGCGTCGGCCTGGGCGGTCATTCCGGCGATGATTTGGTTGGGCGTCTGGCCCGTCTGCCGGGATAAGTCACGGATGTATTCCCAGAAGGCGCGGTCGATCTCGGACAGGTTTGGGTCCGCGAGCCTGGCATCGATCTGGCCAAGTTGGAGCGCACGGTCCGAGTCATTGAGCACCGAGTTGGCCCCCTGATCCACGGCCATTCCCGCGGCTCTGTCTCGCGCATCGCCGGCCAGTTCCATCGCTGCGTTCGCCGCATTGCGAACGTCTTCCGGCACGAGATTGGCGCCCCATCCCGCGGCGGTGGAGAGCCACGCGCCACCGTCCTTGCCCTCCCCTGTTTGGGCGGCCTCTTCGGATCCGTTGAGATTGGCGCGAAGCTCGGCGAGCGCGGAAAGGTCACCGCTCTCGTTCTTCGTGTTGATCGCCGCCCTCGCGTCCTCCTCGCTCGCGCCCTCGCCGGTGAGTTTGTCGAAAAGCGCTCTGTCCTGGGCAGCCAGTTCCCGCTCGTTTCCCGCCTCCTCCAAACTTGCCCGGGCGGCGCCGAGGCCCAAGCCCTCGGCGACGAATGACGCGGCCTTGCCGACGGCATGGGCGGTGCCGGTAACCACACCCTTGCCCGTCTCCCAAATCCGCTGGAACACGTTGTCGTCGGCCTCCATCACCACGCCGGCTCCTGTGGATTCCAGGTCGGGCCTCGCCGGGCTCGCCACTTCGACGCCTTCCATGGCCAGCTCCCGCTGGGCTTCCCGGAACGACGCATCGTTTCCCGAACGCATATCCGCCATAATCCGCTGGACCTCGTTCCGGGGAACGCCTGCGTCCCGCAGCGCCATGCCCGCTTCCATGGCGTAGGTTTCCATGCGCCGTTGGTTCGTCAGCGCGTTGGCGTCACCCGTCGCCGCCGCGTCATCGACGCGGCGCCCTGTTTCGATGGCGGAAGAAAACGCGCCGCCCGTCATGTTGTCCCCCGTCCGGACCACCAATTCCTGCCCGGAAATCGTGCCTTCCCGATAGTCGGCGATGTCCTGCCCGGTGTTCAACGCGCCAACGACCAGCATCCCCCGCCCCACCTTTTCCGCGGCGCCGCGGACGCCTCCCGGAGCTTCCGGAGCGCCGGTCCCTCCCGGACGCGCGGTTCGGTCGGGGCCGCCGGGCGTGTCGCCGGATGGCGCCCTTCCAAGGGAATCGGGCGCGTCCGCCGACGCGGGCCGCGGCGCGGGTTCGCCCGCGGATGCCTGGGCTTGCGCCGCGGGCGGGGCTTCCGGGGCCGCTGGCGTCCGGGTTGCTGCGGGTGTATCGGAATTGGGATGGCCTCCGCCGCTTGCCGGACCCGAGCTTGGCGCGTCCGCCGGCGTACCGGGCGCGGCTGCGGGTTGCTGGGCGCGTTCCAGCCTCGCCTGCGCCCTGGTGTCCAGATCGCGCAACCCGCGCACGCTTTCTTCGGCAACGGCAATGTCTCCATCCAACTGGCGAGAGCGTGCGTTGTGTTCGATCTGGGCGTTCATGTCCCCCGCGGGCGGTTGCTGCGCGCGATGCGCGTCGCGCTGGGCCTGGAGGTTCCGCAGATCGGCTTCGGCACCGCCAACCAATTCGCGAACACCCCGCGCCTGGTCCGCGGCGCGGTCCAGTGGAACCGTGGGAAGGGGCGGCCGCCTTCCCGGATACGGACCCAAATCGGGTCCGGAATTCGAGGCGGGCCGCTGCGGTGCGTTGGCCCCGGAGGGCGGCGTGACGGCGGTGGGGTCGAGGGGCGCGGGACGATTGCCCATGGCCGCGGTGTCATCGTGACGCCGGGCGCCTGGGCCGACAGCGGCTGTGGCATCCCGTGTGCCCGGCGCCGGCTTCGTGGCCACCGTGGCGTCCCTTGCGCCCGGCTTCCGTGCCTGCGCCTGCAGCTCCGTCTGGCGCGCCTGGCTTGCACTGACGGCCTGTTGGAGCGATTGAACCTGCCGCCGCATCGCGGACAGTTCATCCGGGGCATACGCGTCGCCGGCCGCGGTGCGGCCGGCGGCCCGGCGCTCCTGCAGTTTATTGATCAA
>CAYSZK010000013.1:54247-60592 GCA_964435495.1 uncultured Verrucomicrobiales bacterium | reverse complement strand
TTCCGGTACGGCTCGTATTTCCCGGACTCCGACGCGGCTTTCACCCGCTCCTCCAGCGCCACCATTTGTTCCCGCGTCATCTTCTCCATCGTGGCCGCCACGCGCGCGTTCTCGCGCAGGTGCGCGGCCGACCCGATCCCGCTGACCAACGACGCCAGCGGATGGGACAGCGCGTAGCGGATGCCCTCTTCCGCGGTGATTACGTTGTGGCGCACCGGCTGGCCGCCGCCGCCGAGGCTTTTCATGCCCAGCGGGGCGATGCCCTGCGACACCAATTCCGGCAACACCCGGCGCACGAACGCATTGGAGTTGGCCTCAATGGCCGAAATCGGGAGCAGCACCGCGTCAAATGGGTACTTTCGCGAGAGCATGTCCAGAAGCACGTCCGGATCGGTATGCCCGCTGAAGCCCACGAACCGCACTTTGCCCTGCCGCCGCGCCTCGTCGAGCGCCTCGATCACGCCGCCCGGCCCAAATGCCCTTTCGACCTGCGCCCGCGTGGCCACCGCATGGACCAGCCACAAATCCAGGCGGTCAGTCCGCAGCCGCGCCAGGAACTCCTCGAGCATTTTCATGGCCTCCGGTTTTCCGCCCGTGTCATGGGTGCAAACCTTGGACATCAGGAATACCTTGTCCCGTTTGCCCTCCAGGCAGCGGCCCATCAGGGCCTCGGCCTCCCCCTTGTGATAATCCCAGGCGTTATCGAAAAAAGTTACCCCAAGGTCAATCGCCTCGCCCACAATCCGTTGCGCCTCTTCGTCCGCCGCCGTGCGCAGCGTCCAGCCGCCCAACGCAAGGCTGGCCACGGTCTCATCATGCCTTCCAAATTTCCGCCTGGGCACGGGCCCCGTTTCCTCCGCGCACAACCGGCCCGCGCGGCCCAACACAAAGCCCGCGCCAACCGCCCCGGCCATCTTCAAAAACGCCCGCCGCCCACTTTCGTACACACACCCAAAATTCATGGCGTGGAACCTGCCATGATCGCCGCCTTCGTCAACCCGCCGCCCCCACGTGTCCTCCGTGTCCTCCGTGAGAGATTCCCCGCCCCCCTTCGTACTCTTCCTGTCCTTCGTGGTGAAAAATCCCCCCTCCGCTCAACGCCCAAACTCCACCACGTAATGCACGGCCTTCGTTTGCGCGCCGTCCACGGTGAAACGCACGCCGTCCTTGGTTTTCTCGACCGGCAGAGGTTGCGCGCCGTCCGGTTTGCGTCCCTCATGGTCGAGCGCGAAGACTTTCGCGTCCTTGCGCCCCTTCACCTCGAAAGCCGCCTTAACCGGCTCGATCAGGGTCGGCCCTTTCTTGGGCTCGGGCTTCGCCAGGGGCGCGTCCGCGTACGCGTCGAACACGGTTCCCTTGTCCACCATCCGGGCCACGGTGGTGACGAGAAGGGCTTGGGCGTTCGCAATGGTCTCCTCCTTGCCCAGGGCCGTTACGTACAGATGGGCGTACGGGTTGTCCGTCCTCATGGCCACCTCGCCGAGGTCGTGAGTCCGGCCGCCGATATACCCCACCGCGGCCTTCGTGCCCGGCGTGTTGACGGTAAAGCAACCCTCCCCCGCCGCGTCCCAAAACAGCTCGCCCGTGGTCGAGCGGACCGACCCCGTCTCCCGGTCAAGGAAGGGCGCCGACTTGTCCACGACCGGCTGTTCCACCGGCCCGTCCACGAACTCCAGCACCACACGCCCGGCGGCCATCGCCGCGTTCGGCACAGCGCAGACGAACTCCTTGTTGTTCGCTCCGCCCAGCAAACTGAAGCGTTCGGCGAATCCCACGTCCCCGCGATCCAACGCCGCCAGGCTCACCCGCCGGTTGCCCACCACCTCGCCCTCTTTCACGTCGCCGCGCCGGACCATGCGCGCCATGGCCGGGTACTGCGACAGCACGTTATACGAGTTCGCCGTGGCGTTGATGCCGTTCTGGAAATTGTTCAGTCCGGGGTACCCCCATGCCATGTGGTTGGAGCCGTCCCAACCCTGCAACCCCATGCCGTAGGCCGCGATCAGGGGAACGTCGGTCTGCTGGCCAACGCGATAGGCGCCCGACCATTCCGACATGATGAACGTCCGGTCCAGCACCGCCTGGAACCCGGCGCTCATCAGGCCGACCCCGGGTTTCTTGATGTCCGCCGTCGCGTAGTTGTGGCGGCTGATGGCGCCGATTTCCCAGTCGGTGCGGACGTTGTGGAGATGGCCGATCCACGTGCTGGCCTGCCAGCAACCGGCGCTGAGCACGCCTTTATAGCCGGTCTCCCGGACCGCCTTGGCCCACTTGTGGTAGTAACCCGATTGCTCCTTGTAAAAGAACCACATCTGGTCGGCCGCCCGCGGGGACTTGGTGTTCCCCTCGAAGGAGGTGGGCCAGGGCTTGACCGTCGCGTCAGCCAATGATTCGCCGGCCTTCAACTCCGCTCCCCATGCCTTCGCCAGCCCTTCCTGCGAACCGTATTTCCCCAGCATCAGCTTGGCGAAGCGCGCGTGGACTTGCTTGTTGTAGGTCGGGGCGAGCTTGAAACGCGGCTCCATCCGCATGAGCGACAAAAAGATGTTGTCCTCATTGTTCAACTCCCAAATCGCGGCCGCCGGCTCGTCGGCGTAGCGCAGGCCCGTGTAGCGGTTGGTGTGGTTGAGCAGGTTCAGGTGCCACTGGATGATCACATCCTGAAGGTCCGGGCACACCACGCTGAGGGTGTAGGTCGAGTGCGCAAAGAGGCCATCCTTGAGTTGCATCGCCTCCATCTCGTCGTAGTTGGCCAGACGGGTCCGGTCGCCCGGCGTGAGATGGTAGTCGTAGAAGGGCGAGATGTACGTGTAGATGCCGTTCTCCTTGAACTTCGCCATCGCATAGTCGTAGCGGTCGAGGTTGGCCGGATCGAATTTCAGCCCGTCCTGCGGATCGCTCAGCGGAATAAAATGGGCCCATTTGTCGGCGCGGTGCGACATCGTCACGCACCGGGCCATGTTGATGCCGTATTTGGCCATCGCTGCGGCTTGCTGGTCAAGGGTCGGCTTGTCGTCCTTCCAGATGGTCGTCACGTCGCCCCAGAACTTCACCGGCGTCCCATCCTCGAACACATACGCGGCGTCCTTCTCCCGCAGCCAGCCATGCTTTCCGGCGGGTTTGTCCTGCCAGCCGTTGATGTCGAGGACGCCCGGCTTGGAAAAATCATTGTCGAACGTCAGCTCGAACCAGTCGTCGGTCTTCACCCAGGGGTTGTCGGGCTGGAACTCGAACGCGCGGGGCAGCTCCACCGTGACGGTCTGCGTATAAGCCTCGCCGGCGGGGAGGGGCCCCGACTGCAGCCAGCCGCGCACCTCGCCCTGATCGCGGTGCGCGGTCACCGGCGGGTCGAACACGAGCCGCACCGTCTCGCCCGATGCTGTCGCCAGCGCGGCCGCTTTCACGCCCGGGGTGTTCCCTCGCGGTGGCGGCAGGGCGATCTCCTCCGTCTTGCCGTCAACCAGTTCCAAGCGGCACGTTCCCCCGGCAAAATATGGGTCCGAAGCGCTGATGACCGGCCCGAGCCAGATCGAGGGCACGCCCTTGCTGGCACTGCCGTTCGGATTCTCGAACCGCGCCTCCTTGTCCGTCCGCGCGACGAATTGGATGGCCAGCGTCTTCGGCCCGGTCTTCCTGGCCGTGTACGCGAGGTCCGTCTTCCCGGTGAACACCTCGTCGGGCTTGAGGTTCTGCCGCATCCCCTTTTTGTAAGAAACCAACTGGCGCAACTCTCGGACACCATCCTTGGCGGCCGGCATCGCCGTGATCTGGGCCTGGATGAACTGCGGGCCGTGCAATTGCGCGCCGATCTTGAACCGCGGCACGCCGTCCTCGATCACGGCCACGCCCATCCGGTCGCTTCCGACGACCCGCCAATCGCGGCTCTGGCCGGCGGCGGCATCCCGCGCTTGATAAAAAACTAGTGAGATCGCCAGCGCGGCGAGGGATTTGATTCGTAGTGTTTTCATTGTTGGATTTGGGGGTTGGGGTTGGGTTTTTGGGATTGGGACGGCATCGTCCAAAACAGCTCGCGCGGAGACGCCGCGACGCGGCGGAAACTTGGGGAAAAACCCCCATGCGATCGGCCGGAAGCGTTCTTGTTTGGACATCCGTTGCGATCCGGGCGCCAAGAGATCATGGGGCGTTTCGGTGCTTCCATCGTCATCCACTTATTCGTGCTGTCCGCGTTCCGGCGCGCCGGGATCGGGCATCGCTCGTGCCGATGGCCCGCGTGCTGGCGCGCACGATCAGCTTGGGCTCCAGGAGCACCTGCCCCGGCACGCTGCCCCCGTTGAGGGCCGCCAAGAGAACGTCCACGGACGCGTTGCCGACTTCGGCGAACATGTGGCTCACCGAGGTCAGGCCCGGATAGGCGAGCCGCGCGAACAGATCGTCGAAACCGGTCACCGACAGGTCGTCCGGCGCCCGCAGGCCCAAGCCGTGCAGGGCGGCATACAAGGCGAGCGCGATGTTGTCGTTGTAGCAGATGGCCGCCGTGGCCCGCTGGCCCTTCGCGAGAAACCGCGAGAGCAGGCGCCGGTTGGTCTCGATCTCGGTTTCAAGCGGCAGCGCGGGCATGGCCGCGTTCCACACGCTCAGTTCAAGGCCCAGTTCGGCCGCGCGATTCTCCACCGCCTCGCGGCGGTTCCCTCGCCACCCCTCGGGGTCACGATACTCAAGGTAAAGCAGCCGCCGGTGCCCCAGCTCCACGAGGTGATCCACCGCTTTGCGCATCCCCGCCCCGTCGTCCACGCTAACCGCCGGCAACCGCCCCAGCGGGGACCGGTTGGTGAGCACCGTCGGGCAGCCGCTCGCCGCGATGGCGCGGCGTTCGGCGGCCGTGCCGTTCCAGAGCGGCGCCACCAGCCCGTCGATCCGCCGTTCGGCATGGAACGCCAGGGCGGTTTCGAGGGAGGCGCGCCCCTCCTCGCGGCCAATGGAGACGCAATGGAAGCCATGGGCGACAGCGGCGGCGTGGACCGCCTCCACAATCGGCGAGACATACCAGGCCGCGGCGGCGGGCGGGGCGAGCACGCCGAAGGCGTTCGCCCGGCCGGTGCGCATGCTGCGGGCGTGGCTGTTGGGGCGGTAACCGAGTTGCCGCGCGGCGGCCTCGACGCGGCGGACGCACGCGGCGCTGAAAGCGCGGGCGCGGGGGCTCTTGCTGAGGATGCGGCTGACGGTGGCGATGTTGACGCCGGCGAGGCGTGCGACGTCGCGGATGCCTGGATTTACGGGCGGCTCGGTCATTTCAGACAACCGTTTGTCTAGACCGGGGCGGCGCTCCTGTCAACCCCGATCCGCCGGCGATCCTCCCGCCCCTTCGCGCTGCGCTTCCCCGCGAAGTTGGTGAGCGGCCCCGGCTCGCGACGCGCGCATCACCCGCCCGCACATTTGAAACCGGGAATCTGGTGAGACGGAGTCGAGCGGACGCGGCGCCTTCTCTTCTTGCGTGCCGGGTTCTGCCCGCGTCGATGCCATGCTGGAGGTTGGGGACGAAGGAATGAGCTTGGGGGCGAGGCGTCATGGCAATCGTGATCCAGCATGGAGATTTAAAGGCGGCTTTCCCGGCAGCCCGTGGCGCGGCGACAAAGCCTCGGAGTGAGTAAGGGGATGCTGGAAACGCGCTTGACGAGAAAAGACCGGTCACGCACACTGGTCATTATGAGAATCACTGCAACCGACTTTAAGGCCAAGTGCTTGCGGCTCATCGATGAGGTGAACGAGACCGGGGAAGCGCTGGAGATTTCCAAGCACGGAAAACTCATCGCCAAGGTCGTGCCAATCGAGGGCAAGACGCCTTGGAAGCGACTGAACGGCAAAGGCCGCTTTACCGGTGATCCGTTCGCACCGGTGGTTCACGATTCCGAGATTCATGCCCTGCAATGAGCCGATCTCCCCTGCTCGACACGCACGTCTGGCTCTGGTGGTTGCTCGGGGACGAGCGGCTGGATCGGCGGCAGGCGGCCTCGCTTGACGGCATGCCTCCGGACGAACGCCCTTTTCTTTGTGATATCAGCCTTTGGGAACTCGCCATGCTTGTCGAACTCGGCCGTCTGCAACTGGATGAACCTTTGCATGAGTTTCTTCGGATCGCCGCTTCGCCGGCCACGGTCCGTCTCTGCCGCATCGATCCGGCCTGCGTGGTGGAAATGAACGCCCTGCCGGCGAGCTTCCACCGCGATCCCGCCGACCGGCTCATCGTCGCCACCGCGCGAGCAAGACGCCTTCGGCTGGCAACCTACGACCGCCTCATCGTGGATTCCGGATTGGTCGATATCTGGAAGCCGCAGGCCCCCGACCCGGCCTCCGATTAGGATTAGGATTAGGATTAGGATTAGGATT
>CAYSZK010000013.1:10033-54147 GCA_964435495.1 uncultured Verrucomicrobiales bacterium | reverse complement strand
CAGGCCCCCGACCCGGCCTCCGATTAGGATTAGGATTAGGATTAGGATTAGGATTGGGATTGGGATTGGGATTGGAGGTAAGCTTCACTTAGTCTGAGGCCCCGCCCCGCTAAAGATCAAAGTTCGTCGGCATCATCACCACGTCGCGGACCGTGATGCTCCGCGGCCGCGTCAGCATGAACATCACCGCCTCGGCGACCTCGCCCGGCTCCATCAAGCTGCCGGACTTCCGGGCCGCCTCGAGTTTCTCCGGCGGCCAGTCCGCGAGAAGCCCGGTGGCGACCGGGCCCGGCGAAATAGAGCCGACCCGGATCCCGTGCTTGAACACCTGCCGCCGGACGGTCTGCACGAAACAGTGGATCGCCCACTTCGACGGCGCATAGACCGGCTCCCAAGGCGTGGGAAAATGCGCGGCCAGCGAACTCGTCACGATGACGTCACCATCGCCGCGCGCGATCATGTGCGGCAGGACGTCATGCACGTTCTTCATCACGACGTTGACGTTAAGGTTCAGCATCCGGTCGATCGCTCCGGTGTCCGCATCGACCAGATCGCCGCCGATATAGGTGCCGGCGTTCGCGTGCAGGATGTCGATCCGCCCCGCCTTTTCGAGGATCCGCGGGATCAGCGCGGCGCATTCCTTCGCGTCGAGAAGATCGGTCGCGATCGGGAGCATCGCGCCGCCGAGTTTCTTGGAAAGCGCCGACAGCGCCCGCTCGTCGCGGTCAACGAACGCGACCACGGCGCCGGCCGCGAGCATCGCCTCGGCGCAAGCAAGGCCGATCCCCGACGCCGCGCCGGTGACGGCGGCGATCTTGCCCTCCAATGCGTTTGCCAGTGTTGGTGTCATGATTTTCTCCAGCAGTTATGAATCAGCTTCCCCCGTCCGCTTTGCGCCGGCGGGGTTGGTCCGCCTCCGGCAGCGCGATCCGGTGCGGTTTCGTGGTCATTTGGTGTCCTCTTATTCGCGTTCTATTTTTTGTTGATCAGGTAGTAAACGGCTCCGGATTGGCCGGTCATGTCAAAGACCAGGCGGCCCCCTGATCGCCTTGGTCCTTGAACTTCACGAAATCGTAGTTGCCACCGACGGTTGTGGAGGTTTGCCAGGGATTGTCGTCGATCCGCCACTCGAAATCATTCCAGTGCCGCCAGCCAATCCTCGCCCACAACTCGTGCTCGCCCGCCGTCGCGCACTGGAATTTCCACGAGGCCGTCCCGGTCGGATTCGCCGGGTTGACGTAAGCGCCGATGGCCACGCCGCCGGAATAGGAGTCGTTCTCCATCCGTTTCCACCCGGAGCCTTCCGGAAAGGTTTTCGCCGAGGCGCTCTCGCCCTCGATCCGGATGTACCGGGGTGGGGGAGGGGCGGCATACCCCTGCGCGGCGAGGCTCAGAGTGAGGATTGCTGTCCAAGCGCGGAGAATCCTTGCGGGTGTCAACGTGCTATTCTTCATCGTTCTGTTCCAAGGTTAGATTCCAAGTTCATCCAGTTTGGCGCCGATCAGGTCAAGGGTTGCCTCGATCAGGCTCTCGCCGAATCCCGGGGTGGCGTCTCGCGGATCCTCGCCGCCAACTCCCTGCGGCCATTCGCCGCGGTCTGCCGGGAGCCTCGTCAAGTCCACAAGCCATTCCAACGTGCCGAGTGCAGGAAATCCGACCGCCCTGCATGTCAGGCGCTGCTCGAACTCGTGCGGCAGCATTTCTTCGTAGTCAACTTTGTCCGTCGTGTTCAGTATCGATGCTTTCATCGAGCGGGATTCCGCGGTTCAGGCTCTGCCTCCAGAACTCCACCACCATCCGGCAATGCCGGCGTTGCACCGGCAATGAGACGGCCCTTCCGAAATTGCATCCGCCCGATTTGGTCAGCCCAGACGCCGACCTCGGACGGCGCGACGCGCTCCAAGCCTAGAAACTCAAGCAACCGCTCGTTCGCCCGGCTCCAGGCGGGATCGTCCAGGCTGCCGAAAATGCCCCTCTCGCCGCCGATGACCGGGATGAAAAGCCGGTAGACCGAGAGAATCCCGCCATTTTGTCCCCACCTGAAATCCCCATCCACGGCAAGCCGGAAGAAATCACGCGCCGAATCGCCCCAGAGCCCGGCGATCTGAAACACCGTATCCTTCACATCGGGCCACGCCTGCCGGATTACCCTGGCGGTTCCGGCGAGTCCGAACACCGCCCAATAGAGGCTATAGAATTCCATTTCCCCGTGTCTCGCGCATAGGCTGCGGAGTCGGCTGTCCGTGCGATTCTGGCTTCGGGGCAGTTCGCCACGGCTCCAGTGCAGGGCGAGAATGGCTTCGTTCATCGCGTGGCGGACCTTGACGTGGGCGGCGCGCGCCCTTCCCTCTTCGAGGAGCCGGCGCGTTTCGCCAAGCGTCCCCGCGATCCGATTTTCGATGTCGGCAATCCGGCCGGCGACCGATTCGTCCGCAAACAAGCCGCTGTCGAATAGAGTCTTGAAACGACCGAGAAGACCGGTCGGATCAAGGATCACCCGCGATTTCCAGAACTGGACCGGCCAGTGCTGGAGTGGCGCGGGATCGCCGCCGGCAACCCGATCGATATCCGCGGCAATCTGTCCGCGGACGAACTGGAAGATTTCGACGCCGCGATCTTCCATGATGTTGAAGTGCGGCAGAGCCGGGTCTCTGGCATCGACCAGCAAAGCGATTTCCAGATCGGAATGGCGCCACTCCTGCCCGCGCGCAAGACTTCCGCCCAATAGGACGCCGTGCACGCCCTCCCGGCGAGAGAGGTGATCGAGGCATCGGCGGGCCCAGCCATGGAGTTCCCGTCTCCAGGCGACGCCCCGGTTGTTCCGGTGAGAATTTGACCTCATCGCGTACGGCCTATCTGTGCGGGTCCATCTCGGAGGTTTCATCTTTGGGGTTTATCTCCGGTGCGCGGTTTATGCCACAAGGACCCCAAGGTTTCGAGTCTGGCCCGCTGGGCGCGCAGCGCCTTGGGTTCGATCACGAATTCGCCGTCCCGCTCGTACGCGTCGAGCGGGCACAGGTTCATCCTGCAGAATGTCTGGCCCCGCACGTCGTAGGAGTTGCTGTTCGTGAAATAGGCGCACCAATAGCCGCCGTCCTTGTCGCGAAACAGGCAGCTGTTTCCCGCAAACGGCAGGACGCGCAGTGTGCCGTGCCACGGGCCTCCGTAATGGTCCGCATGCACGTAATGCGCGTCGTAGGAGCCGGTCCAATCGGTCGTCCAATACACGTATTTCTCCCCCACCCGCTCCAGCCCCACCTCGCAATCCTCCAGAAAGCAAACGTTCGGGATGTCCTGAAAGTCAATCAGCGGTTTCAGGCTGCCGGGTTTGATCTTCTTCTCCTGCGCCGTTGCTTCCAGGAACGCCTCCAGGGATTCGAACCGCGCATACACCGGTTTCGGCGTGAGCACGAAAAACGCGCCGTCCCTGTCGATCCAGAAATCGCCGAAGGGCAGGTTGCGGATCGCCTTGTACGGGCCCTTCACGTCATCGCCCTCGGAAACGAGAAAAGGCATCCCGGGAAACTGGCCGCAGGCGGCAAAGAGCGCGTAATACCGTCCGCCCTGCTTCCGGATTTTGCCTTCGCCCACGCTGGCGGGCGGCACGCCCTTGGTGTGGTTCCGCATCTTTTCCAACTGGACTTCGAACTGCTCCAGTTCCTTGCCCTGGTACAATCCGTCCTCCTTGAGCCGCGGATACTCGTAGATCGCGAAACGTTCCCAGTGGATCAAATCCTTCGAGCGCGCCACCACCATCTTGTCGCGCTTGGCATACTCCTTGCCCCAGTGGGTGCCCGCGGCCAGATACTGTTCCCCGTCCCAGGTGAGAAACACGTCGCGCGCTTCCGTGCCGATCAGGTCCGGGAACCCCATCCACAGGTCGAGCACGGTGCTCTTGAACGAGTTCACCGCCTGGAACGGCATGGCCGCCGGGTTGGCGCCGGTCGGCGCGAGGGCGAGCGGTTGCCCGAGCTTCCCGCCGCTGGCCACCGGCGTGATGGCCGGCTGGAACACGCAGGCGCTGTATTCATCCTCGCCGGAAACCGGCGCCAGCCAGCCGTTCTTCCCGTCGTGCACCAGCATCGACTGTCCGCCGTTTGGCAGGGTCAGGCATGGCTGGCCCCACGGTCCGTCCAGCGATTTCGACCAGGCGGTCATCGTGTCGATGGCGTTCACCCCGTTGCGCCCCGTCCGCGTGGTGAACGTCCACAAATACCAATCCCCCTGCCTGGCAAGATGGCTGCCCCATTGCCCCATCAACTCCGGCCGCCGATGATACCGGAAAAACCAGTCGGTGTTGGTGAACAGGGATCGGACCGGCCCCTCCACCGCCGAAAGATCGCCGTTGAGCTTGGCGCAGAAACCCTGGCCCCAGACCAGATGGACCGCACCGCCGTCCTCGAACAGGGACGGATCGCGCCCATGCGCAACCAGCGTCCCCTTGTACTCATACGGCCCCTCCGCCTTGCCGCTCGCGCTCTTCAGCATCCGGATCGCCGATCCGTTCATCGAGAACACTATCCAAAACGTTCCCTTTAAATAATGCAGTTCCGGCGCGGTCACGGCGCGCCCGACCCGCGGGACCGCCCCGCACGCCACGTCCAGATGGCCCGGTTCGTTCTCCGGAATTTCCCACACATATCCCAAGTCCTTCCATGCCTGCCGGTCGGCGGAAGCCCACAGGCGCACGCCTTTGTTGCGGCTCCAATCCAGGGAACCGTCCCCGTTGAGCGTGGCTTCCGTTCCGGCCAGGAACCATGTTCCGTCAGGCCCGCGACAGAGCGCGGCGTCGCGCAACGGCTTGTCCAAGCATGGCTCGACGACCTCCAGAAGCTGCGGCACGCCGCTCGGGCGCTCGGCGCGGTTGCGCGGCGGCAGGGCCGCGGCAACCGGTCCGGAGGCCGGAGCCTTGGCGGGGGTTTTGGCGGCCGCTGGAGGCCGTTCCGGCAGCGGCACGATCCGGGGGCGATCCTCCCGGTCGGAGTAGGAGAGCCGCCAGCGTTGGTCCGCCCCGACGAAAGCCACGCAACGGCCGCTGTCCAGCACAAGAAACTCCGGCGCCGAGTATGGGCCCGTCAGGTTGTCCGCCCGGCAAATATACGAGTCCTCATGCACGCCGCCGCCCCGCAGGGTGCTCGCCGTAAACAGAAACCGGTATTGCCGCCCATCGTGAAAGACGCTCGCCCCGTAGGGAGCGCCGCGCTCCGGCATGCCATCGTCGCCGGCGAAACCCGCCATGGTTGCCGGCAAATAGACGACCGGCGATTCCACGCCCGTGCCGTACTCGTGCAACGCGTCCAGCGCGGCCAAAGGCTTCAGTTTTGCCAGGCAACCGCCGCCCCAGACGAGATACCGCGTCCCGTCGCGGTCCACGAACAACGACGCGTCGCTCCGGCCGGTGGGCGCTCCGCCCGCCTCCACCAGCGTGCCGCGGTCGGAGAACTTGCCGGTGATCGCCGGCCCGCCCGGCATCGCGCCGGCCGCGTAGCCGTTCATGCTGTAGGTGATCCAGAACCGTTCGCCGTCGTGCGCCAACCGCGGCGCGGTCATCCCGCGCGCCCGCATCCCGGAGGGCAGGCCGGGCACGGGATACATCTCCGTCTGCCACGCCGACCCGTGCTTGTCCGCCCACTCGTTCGATGGATCTTTCCACAGGTCCCACACCAGCCCGAGATCCTCCCACTGCTCCAGATCTTTCGATTTCCAGACCCGGACGCCGCGGCAGTTGTCGTAGGAAGCGTCTTTCTCGTCCGGGAGGGCCGTGGCGATGGCCCCGGTCAGATAGTAGGTCCCGTCCGGCCCCGCGCACACCGCCGCGTCGCGCAACGGCGTGCCGACGGCGGGTGGGGTGTGGCCGGCCGGCCCCGCCGATCCGGGCGTGGCGGCGAATGCGCCGGCGCACCATACAAACACACAGGCCGTTGCAGCAATGGATGTCTTCATTCGTCTTCTTTGCCGCAGGTTGGGGATTTCACGGGCGTTTTCCGGGTTCATGGCCGGGCCTGGCGGACGACAATCTCGTTGTCCTCCCAGGCAATATCCAGCGGTACGAGAGCGAATTGGAGGCTGAACGGGGAAGTCGCGTCCTGCCCGAAAAAGCCGCAATACCACCGCCCATCCTTGCCCTTGAACACGCTGTTCTCGCCGGCGTGCGGCACCGCGAGTTTTGCCGTGGAGTAGGGGCCGTAGATGCGGTCGGCCCAGCAATACATGATGTCGTAGGTGTTGCGCTGGTACCGCTGCGGGGTCTCGGTCAGCACCGTTTCGCTGATCTGCGTCAGGAACAGCACGTATTTGCCGTGCGCCTTGATCAGATCAGGGCCTTCATGCCCAAGATAGGAACCGTTGGCCGGGCCGATCTTCCGGAACGGTTCGGCCACGCCCGTCATGCCGGGTTTCATCCGGGCGATTTCCACCCCGCCGCCGCAGACGAAGTACGCCGCCCCGTCGTCATCGACGAAGAGGACCGGGGCGATCGCTTCGTCGTGGATCATTCCCAAGTCTTCGTACGGCCCTTCGGGTTTGCCGCTCTTGCTGCGCAGCAAATAGCCGCCGCCATACGCCGGCCCCCACGCGATGTAATAGTTGCCGTCCACGAATTGCATCGATGACGGCCATAGGTCCGGTCCGAACTCGATCTTGGAATCCGGCATCCACTTTGGCACCGCCCGGACCGGGTGCGGCCACTTGTCCTTGATCGGGTCCCAGAGTTTGCCCATGAACTCCCACTCGTTCAGGTCCCGTGATTTCCAGGCGTAAATACCCAGATCGGCCGAGTTCTGGCCCGGCAACCCGGTCATGTAATACCAGCCGTCCGGGCCATTCAGCACCGTCGTGTCCCGCAACCTGTTGTCCACCGCGCCCGGCATGCGCAACGGGCGCAGCGCCCCGACAACCCCGCCTTCGACCACCACCGCGCGATGCACCGGATGCGGCAGCGGCGCCTTGGTGGCGCTGGTCAGGTTCGGTTTCCAGACATGCTTGAGAAAACCGTCATAGCGCAAGGGCACGATCCCCGCCCGGTCGCGGAACACCGCCATCCGGTCCCCGCCAAACGTGCCGTATAGGTTGCCCTGGCCGTCCCGGAACACCGTGGTCTGGCCGCCGTGCGGGATCATCAGGTTGGCCGGCCCGTACGGCCCCATCAGGTTGGGCGACGTGGCAACGAAAGTGTCGTTGACCGCCGTGCCGCTGAGCCGGTTGTTCGTCCGCGCCGCGCACAGGTGGTAGAGCCCGTTTTCCTTGAAAAGAAACGCCCCGCGCGCGCCCACTGTCGGGTTGTGGTCGGTGAAAGCGGGCAGCTCTTTCTGGCCGCAATAGCCTTTCGTGATCTGGAGCGGCTCGGGACGCAAAAGCACCGGGGCCTCGGCCAACTGGGCCATGTCTTCCGTCAGCGGCGCGATCCAGCCCTCACCGAAGACGTAGTAGATCTTGCCGTGGTCCTCGAACAGGGACGCATCGAAACCGTTTAACGTGATCAGCCCCAAATCCTGATACGGCCCTTCGGCTTTGCCGGTCTTGCTCTTGAGCAGGCCGGTCCCGCCGTGGCTCATCCCGTACGGGATCCAAAACGTCCCCCGCAAATAGTGAATCTCCGGCGCGGAAACGCCGCGGACCGGCGCCGAATCCGGCACCCCCGGCACGATGCCTTTGCGCAGCATCCAGCGGCTCAACCCATCCTGCGCCAAATCCCACACCTTTCCCACCGGTTGCCAGTCCACCAGGTCGCGCGATTTCCAGAGGTAAATGCCGTCGTTGTTGAGAAAATCGGGCTGCCCGTCCTTGCCGGCCGAGGCTGGCGTGCCGGTCAGGTAGTGGATCCCGCCTGCCCCGGGCGGTGCCGAGGGGTCCTTGGCCCGGCAGATCGCCGCGTCGCGCAGCGGAGTGGCGAGGATCGGTTGCACCTGCCGAACCGCCGGGTTCGCTTCTGGCATGGGTCCCTGGCCGAAGGCGGCGGTGGCGGGGGTTGTCAGCGCCGCAATGGCGCACAGGGTTATTCTCGCGTTCAGTTCCCTTCCATCCGATTCCTGATTGCGGGTTGCATTCGAGGACGCGGAACACGCTCTTGGTTTGCGCGCCGACCGCGCCAAAACAGAGGCCGGACCTGCGGCCGTTTCGAGCCGGAAATGGTGCCTGTTTATGCTCGTTCTCCTTGGTTGTTGGTCAAGTGGCTTGATGAAAATACTTTTTGCGGACCGGCCGCCACGGGCGCTGGCCCCACAGATGCGACCGCAACGGATCGGTGATGTCGTCCATGAACGCCAACAGCGCGTCGTGCATCTGGTCGCGCACCGCGGCGGAACGCTTGTCGTACAGCCGGTTTTGCAACTCGAACGGGTCCTCCTCCAAATCGTAGAACTCGTCGGTCTCCAACAAGTTCAGCGCCAGTTTGTAGCGCCCGCCCACCGCGCAGCGCACCGGGTAGAGGCCGCCCCAATTGTTTTGCTTGGGCAGGTTGCCGAACCGAAGATAACTGAGGAACGCGTGCTCCCGGACTTTGGCGGCCGGGTCGCGCAACACCGGCGCGAGGTCCACGCCGTGCATCCGGTCAATCCACGGGCCATCAGCGTCCGGCTGGATGATCCGCCGTTGTTCGTACAACGGATTCACTTTCGAGATGCCACACGCCGCCAGCAGCGTCGGCAGCACGTCCACATGGCTCGCCACCGCGTTGGTCGCCACGCCCCGCGCGAAACCGGGTCCGGCGATAATGAGCGGCACGTTCGTGCTGACGTCGTACATCCAAAACGCTTTCGACCAAAGCCGGTAATCGGCCATCGCGTTGCCGTGGTCGGCGGTGTACACCACGATCGTGTTGTCGGGAATGGCGTCGAGCACCCGGCCGATCTCCGCATCCACAAACCGGTTGCAACCATAGTACATCCGGTAATAGCCGCGGAGGTCGGTCTCGGGGCAGATGCCGTTCTCGGCGGCGGCCATCATCTGCATCTCCGGTTTGCCGGCGCCGGTCGTGTTGAAACTTGGCCGGATCGGGAACTCCGCCGGATCGAGGCCGCGGTAATACGACGGCGGCGCGCAATACGGCCCGTGCGGTTCGTCGAACGACACGCCGAGGAAGAACGGCTCGTCACCGGCCTGGCGCAGGAAATCAATCGCCCGGTCGGCCACGCGGTGCGCCCAGTAGCAGGCCGGATCCTCCGGCATCCGCCTGGCCCGTTCCAGCAAGTCTTTGCCGTTGTAGCAAAGTTGAAACGTTTCTTCGCCGACGTCGCGCCGGTAACACTCGCCGTCGTACCACCACTCCGGCTCAAAACCGGGATCCGGATCGCCCGAACCGAGGTACGGGTAGTCGCCGTCGAGATGCCACTTGCCGGTGTACGCCGCCCGGTACCCGTTCCGCCGAAAAAGGTGGCCCGCGTGCGGGATGTAGTGGTATGGAGCGACGCCGTTATACGTCGCGCCGTTGAGCTGCGGGTGGATGCCGGTAAACAGTGCCCCGCGCGCGGGCGTGCACAACGGGCAGGCCGTATACGCCCGCTCGAACCGGACGCCGCGCGCGGCGAGCCGGTCGAGCGCGGGCGTCCGCATCTGGGGCAGCCCGTACGCGCCGATCATGTTCTTGTTCTGCGTGTCGGTCATGATCAGCACAACATTGGGGTGAGGCATGGTCGTGGTCTCCTGGTTGAATCATCTCTCGAAACAGGCGGCCACGATCTCGTCGAGATGCCCGGTCGCCAGGCGTTCCACCAAATCCGCCGCGCCGTAATACACTTTCAACGTCCGGTCGGGCTCGACGATCAGCGCCTGCGGGAACAGGACGTTCGGCGCCTGGCCGATCATCTTGTGGCTCTCCTCGAGTCCCTTTGCCATTTGGGCGCGTGCTCGGTTCATTTGGCGGTTTTCATTTGGGTGTAGGGATGGCTCCTCACCACTTCCCAGATGGCATCGTTGACGGCCTTGGCCCGCTCGGGGGTGATCGCCAGGACCTCCCCGAGGTCGGGGATGTGGGTATAGACGCCGCCGATCTTGTTCAGCCCGCCGGCGTCGTTGATGTAGTCCTCGCGGTCGGCCATGAGCTTCCAGTCGAGTTGCGCCGGGTCATCCTGGAACAACACCGCGTAAAACGTGGCCGCCAGGGTGTAACGGGGCATCCCGGCCCGAACGTGGCCGCCGTCGGTCGAATACTCGCCAACGTTGGCGACGCCGGGCACTTTCCCCTCCTTCATTTTCTGGTCGAGGGCGAGAAACACGTCGCCGACCGGGATCATGCCGAGCCGCCCCTCCTTCCACATCTCGGGGTAGCGTTTCTTCAACCCGTCCATGACCGCCCACATATGCGCCCGGCTGTGGGTGCGCGGCCAGCCATTCACGAAGTTGCCGACGCGCGCCGCGATGTCGGACGCGCCCAGGTCGCTCTCGGCGATCCTCACCGCTTTGAGGTCCGCCGCAACTGTGGCCTCGGCAATGCCGGTCGCCTGGGCAACTCCGGCAACGGTCGTCGGCGGCGTCGGATTGTTCTTCGGGTGCAAGCGCAGGGCGGCCCCATACTTGTTCAACCGCTCCCGCTGTTCGACCGTCGCCGATTCGGGGATGTACTCCTCCGTCAACCATTCCTTGGCGTAGTCGAAACGTTTGCGGATCGGTTCCATCTCTTCATGGGTCGGCTTGCGCTCCTTGACCAGCTTCAGTGTTTCCTCGCGCGACAAACCCTTGGCCCGCGCGCCCGCCTCGACTTCGTCCTTCACCCGCTTGCGGAAGTCGCCCGCCTCGGGGATCGCGGGCCACGCGGTGTAGATGAAGGCGCGGCCCTTTGGATTGAACTTCAGAAACATGTCGATGATCGTCGCGCAGGCGTTGATGTCGCCAATGTCGGTGGGTTCCGGGAAATCGGTTCCCCAATATCCCTTCGTTACGTGGGAAAGGCCGTGCCCGCCGAAGAGCAGCATCACGATCGTGTCGCAATCCGGCGCGGCGGCGGAGAACTTCTCGAGGTCGTTCCCCCGCGGTTTCACCGCGAGGTAGTTCATGTGGCACCAGATCGGGATGCCGGCGTAGATGGAAGGCGTGACGTTCCACTCTTTCCCGGCGCTCTTGCCCAGAAGCGGGTGGATGCCCGGCATGCTGTTCTCAAGATAGCTGTTGCCAAAATAATAGGCGGTGACCTTGGAGATGTCGCCGGCGGCGGCGGTCCAAGGCAGGCTGGATGAGGCAAGGGCGGCGAGCGCCACGAGGGTGGTTCGGGTCATGGTCATATGGGCCTCTGGGGTCTTTGGGTTGCGGATTGAGGGGAAGAGAGATGCTTCGGGTTCATCGCGCCGGCTCCAGGAACACGCCGCCATCCGCCTCGCGCACCGAGATCGGGTAAGCGCCCGGCAGTTCCCGCCATGGGCCAAAGAAATGGTTCCCGAAGAACGGCGCGTGCCAGTTGCCTCGCTTGTCGCGGAACGGCCGGGCGTTGCCGCACTTGGGGGCGGCGCACCGGGTTTCCGACCATGGCCCTTTCAGGCTGTCGGCGGTGCAATACATCAGGTCGTAGGTGGAGAACCAGCGACCGCGTCCACCCATCCCTTTGTCGTAGGGGTCGGCCCCGTGCCAGACGGCCGAGGTGTGGACGTATTTCTTCCCGATTCTGAGGAGGTGCCCGCCTTCGCCCACGCTGAATGTTCCCGCTGGCTGGATTTCCCAGAATTTGGAGGCGTAGCCCGAGAGATCGTCTTTCAGTCTGGCCACGCGGTTGCCGACGCCCCCGCCGACCATGTACACCGCGCCGTCGCCGTCCTCAAGCAGGCTGGGGGTCCAAAGCTCGCAGTCCGGCTTTTCTTTCCACACGTATTCGTAAGGCCCTTCGACCTTTCCCGAGGCGCTGCGCAGCACGAGTGGGAAGGAACCGTCCCGCTCCGCCCAATGTTTGCCGGTCTGCATGCTGCCGATGATCCAGAACGTGCCCTTTAGATGGTGGAGTTCGATGTCGTACAGGATGGGGCCGAAATCCCCAAGCTGGCGGCGTTTGGTGAGGCCGTTCCGCGTGACTTCCGTCTCGTCGGCTTTCCAGACTAGGCCGATGCTTTCCCACGCTTTGAGGTCTTTGGAGCGCCACACCTCCACCCCGATCTTCTCGCGCGGGGCGGGATTGCCCTTCTTGTTCAGATCCATGTCGGTGCAAGTCATGTAGTAATATCCGTCCGGGGCATTCAGCACGCTGATGTCGCGCAGCACGCGCCCCCGGACGAACGGCTCGATCCCGCTCCACGCCCCGCCCTCGGTCACCGGATACCAAGGCTTGGTAAACGCGCCGCACCACCAATAGTCCGCGCCAAACACGGTGGCGTGCGGAACCAGCGGCACGATGGCGGGCTTGTCCCGCACCGCGGCCCAGGGGTCCACGCCCGAGAATGTCGCGCGCATCGTTCCGTCCGGCCCTTCGAACACCGTGGCCTGGCCGCCGTGCGGCACCAGCAGATCCCGCCGTCCGTAGGGGCCGTAAACGGAGGTTGCCGTGGCGATGAAGGTGTCGCGGCACGGCGCCGGCCCCATCCGCGGGATGGTCTCATGCCCGATCAAGTGGTATTCCCCCTTGTCCAGGCCGGGGGACGGGGCCCGGAAGATGAACGCGCCGCCCGTCCCGATCCGCAGCGGCCAGGAACCGCCCTCCACCTCGGGCGCCACCTCCAGCGGGCGCGGCAATTCGGCCAGGCCGCTGAGGTTCTCCGTCATCCGCGCGATCCAACCGTCGCCCCAGACCCAATAGACCTTGCCGTCCGCGTCCTCGAACATGGACGGGTCGGTTCCCGAACGGCAGATGCGCCCCACATCTTTGTAGGGACCTTCCGCTTTGCCGGTCCGGCTCGTCAGCAGGCCGGACCCAAAGCCATTCATCGAATACGTGATGTGGAAGTTGCCCCGGATGTAATGAATTTCCGGCGCGACGATGCCGCGCACGCGCGCCGGATCCGCGGAATCGTGACTGGTCCGCCAGCTTAACTGCCACATGCTCGGGTGCCCGAAGTGCGGGTTGCCGGTCCGGGCGGGGTCGCGGGCAATGCTCCAGACCTGGCCGAGTTCCTCCCATTTCCGCAAGTCCTTCGACTTCCAGAGCCACACGCCGTCGTTGTTCCCGAAATCGGGCGAGCCGTCCGGCCCGCGCCCGGCGCTCTGGCCGGTGAGGTAATAAACGCCATCCGGCCCGCGGCAGATGCTCGAATCGCGCAACGGCGTGTCGAGCACCGGCTGGACCCGCCGGACCGTAGGATGCCCCTCGCGCAACGGCTCCTTCTCTTCCGTCCGCGCCACCGAACCCGCCGCCTGGCCGGCGCGCGTAAGCCCGTGCGCCGCGTCAGGCGCCGCCGCCCCTCCCCCCCCCCCCCCCCCCCCCCCACCCCCCCCCCCCCCCCCCGCCCATCCGCCCGCCCCCGCCAGCAGCACACCCGCCAGCGCCGCCGCCAACCCCGCGCACCCCGTTTCCGAAAAGTCTCGCGGCAATCCAGTCCTCATCCTTGCCTCCTTCTGTTCCATTCCGCATCCATGGTTTCGGCAATTCAACCCCCTTTTCATGGCTTCCCGCTCTTTTCCCCTTTCCTCCCCCAAGTCCCTTGGGCTTTCTGAGGGGATTCCCACTTCCCAGCAGCCTACTTCTTCAGGAAAAAGCCGCGCTGTTTCTCCGAAATTTCCAGGCCGAGGCGTTCCATGGCCTGGAGCAGGTCCTCCCAAACCCGCCGCCGCTCCGAGAGGCTTTGGTTGCGCAGCAGGTAGGCGGGATGATACGTCGGCATCAACGGGATGCCTTCGAAATCCAGCCACGTCCCGCGCAGCCGGCCAATGGGGGTCGCATCGTTCAACAGGCCCTGCACGGCCGTCGCACCCAGCGCCACCATCACCTCGGGCCGGATGATCGCGATCTGGGCTTTGAGGTACGGAAGGCACATTGCTATTTCCTCAAGCGTCGGCTTCCGGTTGCCGGACGCGCCCTTGGGCATGTCGGGACGGCACTTGAGGATGTTGGCGATATACACCTGCCCGCGCGCCAGCCCCATCGCCTCGATCATTTTCGTCAGCAACTGCCCCGCCTTCCCGACAAAGGGTTCCCCCTGCTCGTCTTCCTCCGCGCCCGGGGCCTCGCCAACGAACATCAGCCGCGCCTCCGGATCGCCCACGCCAAACACCACCTGCGTCCGCGACGCCGCCAGATGCCCGCACTTCGCGCACGGCAGCACCCGCGCGCGAAGGTGCTCGATCCCCTCGCGTTTCGACAGGCCCGCCGGCACCAGTCCGGCCTCGGGCGCCAGGGGGGCCGGGGCCGGACGGGCGGCGGGAGTGCCCGCGGCCTCGGCGCGGACAGGGCGCGCGCCCGGCTTGATGGCGGCCATCGCCTTGCGCCCCTCCGGTGTCAGGCGCACCACGCGGTCGCCGCGCCGTTTCCGGGCCGCCACATGATGGGCCAGCAAATTCAGGGGATCGGGATCGGTCATGGTCGTTCCTTCCTGCGGGCGGCGGGCACGGCCGCTTCGCGCAACTCCTTTAACCGCGTTTCGAAGTCCTCCGTCAAGGGCGCTGTTGCGGTGACGCGCCCGCCCGTGGCCGGATGGTCGAACGCCAGCCGGAACGCGTGCAGCATCTGCCGCCCCGCTTCGCCACCGGCCCGGCCATACACGGCGTCCCCCAGCACAGGACAGCCCAGGTGCGCGAGGTGGACCCGAATCTGGTGCGTCCGCCCGGTCCCGATCCGGCACTCCACCAGCGCCGCCTCCGCAAACCGTTCCCGCACGGCATAGTCTGTCACCGCCGGTTTTCCGCGCCCGGCCACGGCCATGCGCTGGCGATGCACAGGGTGGCGGCCGATGGGGGCCTCCACGCGCCCTTGCGCCTGCCTGGGCGCCCCGCGGACGAGCGCGAGATAGACCTTTTCGACGGTGCGCGACTGGAATTGGCGCACCAGCGCCTGGTGCGCGCGGTCGGTTTTGGCCACCACCATCGCCCCGCTCGTGTCGCGGTCCAGGCGGTGGACAATCCCCGGACGCGCCGTGCCGCCGATGCCGGACAACGAACCGGCGCAATGATGCAGCAACGCGTTCACCAGCGTGCCCGACGCGTGCCCCGGCGCCGGATGCACCACCAGTCCGGGCGGTTTGTTGAGCACCAGAATGTCCGCGTCCTCCAGCAGCACGTCCAGCGCCATGGCCTCCGGTTGCGCCACCGGCGGACGCGCCTCGGGCACCTCGATCTCAAAGCGGTCCCCCGCCCGCACCGGCGCCGCGCGCCGGACCGGGGCGCCGTTCACACGCACCAGGTCCCCGTCGATCAATTGCTGGATGCGGCTGCGCGTGAGATCGGGAAATACGGCGGCCAGCCATGCGTCCGCACGCGGCGCGGGCGCATCGGCGGTAATGGCCCGGCGGTCAGTCGCCAAACCGCAGTCCCTTGGCGGGACCCTCCGCGAAGTTGGAATGGAGCGCGTCCGCCTCCCGCGGCTGAAGGTCGTCCCGGCGCGGATTCTCCAGCGTCACCTTGGTATGCGCCAGTCCCATGCCTCCATCCTAAACCGCGCCGGGCGGGTATTCAAGGCCCGGGGTCCACTTCCTGCACCGGAATGTCCTCGGGACGCGGCCGCCGCACAAGCTCGGCCCGCGGCGCCCCGCCGAACAACCGCCGGAAAAAATCGCCAAGGGCGCTCGGCTCCATGTCCCGCGGCGCCCGCCGCGCCACCACCCCCTGGCCGTCGCCCATCCGCGACCCGCCCAACTCCGCGAGAGGCCGGGGTTGGTCCGCGCGCACGTACTCCTGGCGTCCGCCGGGCACCTGCTTGGTAAAAAACCACAACACCTTTTGCGGGACGGTGCCCTGGACCAGCCGGAGGCCCGGCGGCGGCGGGATCGGCGTCGGCGCGTACGACCCCTGCTTCAAGGCCAGCGCCATGATCCGCGCCCAGGCGGGAATGGCGATGCGGCTGGCGTAACCGCCCGGAATGATCTGCGCCGGCCTGTCCAGGCCAATCCACACGCCCGCGGTGACCGCCGCCGTGTACCCCATGAACCAACTGTCCTTGTACTCATTGGTCGTTCCGGTCTTCCCCGCCACTTCGCCCTTGACCCCGCGCCGCCGCAGTCCCGCCGCGGTGCCTTCGTCCACCACGCCCTTCAACAGGTCGTGGATTTG
Source organism: uncultured Verrucomicrobiales bacterium (assembly GCA_964435495.1). GTDB lineage: Bacteria > Verrucomicrobiota > Verrucomicrobiia > JADLBR01 > JAIBCM01 > CAYSZK01. The sequence goes on along the minus strand of CAYSZK010000013.1, from coordinate 38,037 downwards.
GTACGCCACCTGTTCGGACACGACCCGCCGCCCTTCGGGACGCCCCTCGTACATCGTCCGGCCCTCCGCATCCTTGATGACCCGGATCAGGTACGGGCGCGCCACCTCGCCGCCGCGGGGGAACATGGTGTAGGCCGCCACCAGCTCCAGGGGCGTGAATTCCACAGCCCCGAGAAGCGCCGAAGCGTAGGGCGGCATGTCCGGCCCGCCGGCGGCCTTCACCAGCTCCGCCACGCGCGGCAGGCCTTCGGCCAGGCCCACGCGCATGGCGCAATAATTGTCGCTGGTCTGCAGCGCCTCCCGCACGGTGATGGTGTCGCCGCCGCCCGGAAACGCGGCCTCCGCCCCGCGCTTCAAATCAAACGGCGTCCGGTCCACCCGCGTGAAGGCCGTCATCCCCAGGTCGCGGAACGCCGCCGCGTACACCAGCGGCTTCAACGTCGAGCCGACCTGGCGCCGGGACGCGGTCGCGCGGTTCAGCGGGCTTTCGTCGAAATCCCGCCCGCCCACCATGGCCAGCACGCCGCCATCGGCGTTGGAGAGAGCCACGAACGCCCCCTGAAGATAGGGCGGCGCCGCGTCGCCCTGCTCCGGCGGTTCGGGATGTTTCTTGAGCCAGGCCGCCCGTGTGATGTGCGGATAGCCCTTCGCCGATTCCACCTCCACCAACCCCTTCTCCAGTTCCTCCTCGGCCGCCTTCTGGAACGCAAGGTCCAGCGTCGTGTAAATCTTCAGCCCGCCGCCCACGATCTGGTCCCGCGTCAGGAACGTGGGCAACTCCTCCCGCACCGCGCTCACCGCGTGCGACGCCGGAAACTCCAGCATCGGCCGCAGCACCAAAGGCTCTTTCGCCGCCGCCGCCTCCTGTTCCCCGGTGATCATTCCCTCCTCCCGCATCCGCGCCAGCGTCCGACCCCGCGCCGCGCGCGCCTTGTCCGGGTTCCTCCACGGCGAAAACGAGTTCGGACCCGAAATAATCCCCGCCAGCATCGCCGCCTCGGCCAGCGACAGGTCCGCGGGCTTCTTCCAGAAATACGCCTCCGCGGCCGCGCCCACCCCGTACACTTTGCGCCCGAAGAAAATCCGGTTCAGGTACAGCGTCAGGATTTTTTCCTTCGGATACGCAAGCTCGATCCGCACCGCCAGAAACGCCTCCTTGAGCTTGCGGTCCAGCGTCCTCTCAAACATGTCCGCCGAATTGCGCGCGAGCTGCATGGTGATCGTGCTGGCCCCCGACGAAATGCGATGCCCCTTGAGATTCCGCGCCGCGGCGCGCGCCAGGCCCACCGGATCGATCCCCGGATGCCAGTAAAACCGCTGGTCCTCGGTGGCGATCACCGCCTGCTTCAAAACTTCCGGTATCTCCTTCGCCTCGACCAGCACCCGGTGCTGCTCGTAAAACCGCTGCACCACGTACCCGTTCCGGTCGTACACCACCGACGTCTGCGGCATCCGCGTCACGCGGTTCATGTCAAAGAACAGCGCCCACCCGCCGTAATAGACCAGAACCGCCGCCACCGGCAGCAGGGCGAGCCCCACCGCCCAACGCACCCCCGCCGGCCACTGCTTCCACTGCCTGATTCCTGACGCCATGTGGCATCACTCTACCCGGCCCCGGCGGGCGGTCGAATCGGAAAACAGGCCGGGCCGGGCCGCGGGGCGCGGCATCCCGAACCCCAGGCTTGCCTTCCCGCGTCCCCCGGCGCCATACTTTGCCGCCGTGAAAAAGGTCGCTCTGGCCGATCTACCCGAATCCGTCATGCGCTCTCCCAAAGGGCGGTTCACCGTGTTCCGCAAGGAAGTGTCCCTGGCCCTCGGCGCGGCCAGGAACGCCGCCCCCGGCGCCGGTGGCCATCCCTTCGATGTCGAGCTTGCCCGCATCCCGCCCGGCCAGACCAACTGGCCGTTCCACGCCCATTCCATGCAATGGGAACTCTACATCGTCCTCGCCGGCCATGGCGAGACCCGGACGCCCGAAGGCGCCACGCCCATCGCCGCGGGCGAGGCCTTTGTACATCCACCGGGCGAGGCCCACCAAATCCGCAATACCGGCGCGGGCGACCTCGTCTATTACGTCGTCGCCGACCAGCCTCCCGCCGAAACGGTCCACTACCCCGACAGCGGCAAGTGGATCGCCAAGCCGCCCGGCACATGCTTTCGCATGGCCGAGGCCAACTACTTCGACGGCGAGGAGTGAAGCCCCCCCCGAAACTCCGGCTCGATCTGGCGCTGGTCGAACGCGGGCTCGCGGACTCCCGGCACAAGGCGCAGGCCCTCATCCTCGCCGGCGACGTTTTCGTCAACGGCCAACCCGCCTCCAAGGCGTCCGACCCCGTCCGGTTCGGCGACAGCGTCACGCTCCGCGAGCCGATGCGCTTTGTCTCCCGCGGCGGGTTCAAACTCGAAGCCGCCCTCGACGCCTTCCACCTGGATGCCGGCGGGCGGCACTGCCTCGACGTCGGGGCCTCGACGGGCGGCTTCACCGATTGCCTCCTCCAGCGCGGCGCCGCCCACGTCGTCGCCCTCGATGTCGGGCGCGCCCAACTCCATTCCCGGCTCCGCAACGACCCGCGCGTCACCGCTCTCGAAGGGCTCAACGCGCGTTTCCTCGAACCGCCCCCGCCAAACGCGCCGCCCGGCCATCCGTTCGCCACCCCCTTCGGCCTGGCGGTCATGGACGTCTCGTTCATCTCCCAGCGCCTCATCTGGCCGCGCCTCCCACCGCTGCTGGCCCCCGGCGCCACCGTGGTCGCCCTCATCAAACCGCAATTCGAAGCGGGCCGCGCCGAAGTCGGCCGCGGCGGCATCGTGCGGGACCCCGCCGTCCACCAACGCGTCGCCGGCGAAATCCGGGACTTCGTCGCCGCCATGCCGGGCATGGCCGTCCTCGGCGTGATCCCCTCGCCCATCGAGGGCCGGGACGGCAACCGTGAATTCCTGATCGCCGCGGCCCTGCGCCCGTGATCCGAAGGCCGCCTGCTGGTCTCGCCCTTTGAACGCCCTACCCCCGCGCGCCGCTCACGGAACCGCGGGGGTGCCCGCCGCCGCCGCCGTGGGCGCCGGAATGCCGTTCAGCAACGCCCCCTGCGAAGGCAACAGCTTGCTCCGGTCCACCCGCGCCGCTGTTTCCACAGCCGCGTTGGTCTGGCCCGCCGCCCATTGGCAGTGGGCGAGGGTCGCCACGAATCCCATGTCATTGGTGCCGGCTCCTGTCGCCCGGTCCAACGCGTCCAAACCCTCGTCCGCCTTCCCACCTCGGGCCAGCGCCAGCGCGTACGTCGCCGCGAACGGCGCCGCCGCCGGCATGGCCGCGTGAGCCTCCGCTGCCAAGCTCGTGGCCCGGTCCAATTCCGCTCCCGTTCCCAACAGGAGAGCCGCCACGTTATTCTTAAAAATCGGATTGGTCGGAGCCCTTTTCAGCAGGTTCTCATTGGCTTCGACCGCCGCGGTCATCTGCCCGCTCGCCGCCGCCGCGTCCGCCAAACGCAGCAGCGCCAGGTTCCCCGGCATTCCCGGCATCTCCCCGGCACGCTGGAAAAACGGCAACGACTCCCGTAACAAGCCAAAGCCCGCAAGGATGTTCCCCGCCCGGTAGGCCAGCAGCGGCTTGCCGTCCACAACCGTTTCGAGGTTTCGGATCGTCATCCGCGCGTTGGCGGCGTCGGTCCGCGCCAATTGCGCCCGCACCACCCAAAGCAGGACGTCAAACTGCCCGTCTTGGTTGTTCCCGACCGGTTTGTGGTCGGCCCCCGCCTTGATGATCTTGTCCCACGCCCCCTGCCGGGCCCAGACCCCGAAACGATCCAGGAGGATCGGCGGTTCCTCAAAGTCCGACGCGGGCATCTTCAAATAGATTTGCTCGGCCGCATCCGGACCGCCAATGACCAGGGCCGCCAGCGCAAGTTGCCGCCGTTGCCCGGATTCGCCCGCCTCGTCCAGGAGCGCCTCAAGCGTCCCGACCGTCTGCGAACCCTTCGCCTTGTGCAAGGCGAGAATCCTCCGAACCCGCCCATCAAACCATCCAGGCTGCTTCGCCAGCGCCCGGTCAAGAATCTCCACAGCCTTGGGCGGATCCGTCCGGCTCCAGTAATCCGCTAGCGCCGACGCCGCGCGCTTCCCAAATTCGCCATCCTCAATCTTCTCCTCCAGCGTCGAGATCGCCGCCGCCCGCGCCCCGGGTTCCCCGGCGGCCAGAGTCGCAATGGCCTCGTTGAACTCGATCCGCTCGTCCCCCGGGGCCAGTTCCTTCGCCTTGCGGTAGGCCTCCAGGGCTTCCGCGGGCTTTTGCTGCAACGCGCGCACGTCCCCGACCGCCCGCCAAACCGCCGCGCTGCCGCCATGCTTCTCCAGCATCGACGGCGCCAACGCGTCGGCCATTGCCGCCTGCCCGGAGGCCACGCAAGCCTCCAGAAATCCCGCCGCGATCTCCCCCCGGTTCGCCACGTTGGTGGACAATTCCCACGCCCGCGCATAGACCGGCGCCGTCTCCGGCGCACCGTCCTTTTCGAGAATCCTGCCCATCAACGCCCACGTCTCCCCTTGGAAAGGCGCGTGCTGGATCGCTTGCCGCGCCTGGATTTGCGCCGAGCTGGTGTCCCCTTCCGCAAGAAAACGTTCCGCGCTCGCCTTGTAGGTATGCGCGCGAATCTGATGGTACCGCTCTTTCAACGCGTCCCGCGCGGCCCACCCGGCCGCCGCCACCGCCAATACCACCACCGCCAACAGCCAACTATATTTCCTCAACATCCGTATCATTTGCCGCCTCCTGTTCCGTTTGGCCCCAAGCCAGCGAAGAAACTAGGCCGCCTCCAGGCTTTGTCACGCCCTCCTTTCGCGCCGCCCTTTGGAAAGCGGAAGCGGCGTCCCGCCGCTTAACTTTTTGCCCCATCAAGGCGCTTTGGCCTATTCCCTGGCCTCCGTTGTTCAATTCCGAATCCCCTCCGCGCGCTCCGTGCGCTCCACAGTTAAGCATCCCCCCTTCGTGCTCTTCGTGACCTTCGTGGTGAAAACTTCCCCCTCCTCCGTGCGCCCCGTGTGCTCCGTGAGAGACCGGGGGGCGTCGAGAGTCGAGAGTCGAGGGCCAGAACAGAGATGCTGGGCGTCTCCCATCTCCCATCTCCCAACTCCCATCTCCCATCTCCCAACTACCGCGCCCCCGCCCCGTCCCTCCGTGACAGGTTCCCCCGCCTTGTCTCACCGCCGGCTTTTGGCCAGGCGCTCCACCTGCTCCAGATACTTCGCCACGCTGTCCCGCGGCTTAAGCTCCTGCGCCCGTTTCAACAGCGGAATCGCCTCCTCCAACTTCGACATTCGGACCAGCAACTGCCCCTGGCGCAGTTTCGCCTCCGCTTCAAACCCTTCGATTCCCGCCGCGCGCTCATACAGGAACACCGCCTTCTCGTTCTTGCCCAGGCCCGCGTATTGCTGCCCCAGCAAAATCAAGGCGTCCCCGTCCAACGGGTCGATCTTCACCAGCTCCTCCAAAACTTCCGCGGCCTTCGCGGTCTGTCCCTCCGCCACCGCGATCCGCGCCTCCGCCTTCATCGCCTTTTTCTTCAGCTCATCGTCCAGCTTCCCTTCCCCGAAGCGCCGCACCGCGCCAAGCAGCTTGCGCGCCTGTTCGCCATCGCCGCGCGCCGCGAGAATCTCCGCGCCCCGGATGCCCGCCGCGGCCGTCTTGGCCGGGTCCATCTCCACCGCCCGCGTGTAGGCACGGGCCGCCAAGTCATTCATTTCCTGGACCATGTAAATGTCCCCCAGCGACATCATGTCCTCCGCGGCAGCCTTCCCCATCCGCGACAGCAGCTCAAAGTTCTCCGCCGCCTTGACCGGCTGTTTCAACCCCATGTAGGCGCTCGCCTGCAACCGCCAGAAGTCCTCCCGGTCCGCGTGCTTCTCGATCAGCTCCGACAAGAGCGCCGCCGCCTCGCCGAACTTCTCCTGGCTGAACAGGCACTTGCCCAGCCCCAGCTTCCAGTCCACCACTGTCGGTTGGACCAGCACCGCGTTCCGGTAGGCCGATTCCGCCGACGCAAACTGCCCCTTCTGCAAATAGGAATACCCCAGCAACCCGAAAATTGTCCCGTCGGCCCCGCCCAGTTCGACGGTCTTCGTCAGCGACTCGATCGCCGCGTCGAAACGCCCGGCCCGCGCGTGGATCAACCCCAGGTTCTTGTGCGCCCGCAGAAAATTCGGGAACTTTTTTGTGGACCGGAAATACCGCGCCGCCGCCTTGTCCAACTCGCCCCGCTGGAAATAGATGTTGCCCAGCGTGAAATCGAAGATGGCGTTGGCTTCCTCGGTCGCGTGGGTCTCCAGCTCCGCCTGCGCCCCCCGGATATCGGTCTCCATCAGGGTCGTGATCTCGTCCAGCTTGAGCCGGTCCTCCTCCCCCACGTACGGTTCGATGTCCGAGTTCACCCCGTAACTGCCCATGAACGCCTTCTTGAAGGCCGGATCGGCCCAGAACGACCGCGCTGTCGGCTGCGCCTGCTGCGTCTGCGGCGCCGCAGGCGCCCCGGCGGCAAGCAGCAGGAGCAGGACGCAGGCCTTGGGAGTGCGCCCGTGTTGTCGAGGGTCGAGAGTCGAGAGTCGAGCGCCGGAACAGAGTGTTCCCCGTCTCCTGACTCCTGTCTCCTGTCCCCCGTCTCCTGTCTCCTGTCTCCCAACTTCCGCGCCCCCGGCGCCTCCCCCCTTCGTGCCCTTCGTGGTGAAAGGTCCTCCCCGGCCGTTCCCAAAGCAGTGAAGCGCCGAAGGGCGCATCCCCACGCTCCCGATCCGCCGAAACCCAAAACCTGAAACCTGAAACCTCATCGTCATCTCCTCGCTCCGCCCCTATTGCCGTCCAAAACTGATCGGGACGCGCACCCGCGCGGCCACCTTCACGCCATCCTTCAACGCCGGTTCATACCGCCACTGCCGCACCGCCGCCAGCACCGCCGAGTCAAACGCCGGGTCCGTGCTGTTCTCAATGCGCGGATTCATCACGCGCCCCTCCTGGTCCACCACCATCATCACCGTCACCCGTCCGGCGACCTCTTTCTTGGCCAACTCGGACGGATACTTCGGGTTCACCTGGTAAACCAGCCGCGGTTTCTGGTCCAGTTCCGAACTCGAAAACACTTGGTCCAGGTCCCCCTTGGCGCGATTCAACGCGTCCGCCAGCGAATTCATGCCCATGCTCCCCCATCCATCCCCCGCCCCGCCGGGATTGAGCGCCGCCTCCAGCTGGGAAAGGTCCAAAGGTTCCGGCTCCGCCTCCAGTTTCGGCGGTTCCTCCTCTTTCTCCTCCTCGGGGGGCGGCGGTTCCGGCGGCGGAGGCGGGGGCGGCTGCAACGCCACATCGACCGACTCGAACAGCGATTTCTTCAAGCCCCCGCCGGCGATGACCTGCAAGAACGGAAGGATCAGGAACAACGCAAGCGTGAACGCCAGCCCGCCGCCCACGATCAGCAGGCGCCGGACGAACGTTCCACTCCGGTTGGTCCCGAACTTTTTCACGCGCGCACTCCATGTCTGGCACTAGGCCGACGGGCGTTTCGCCGACACGCTCACCTTTTTGGCGCCGCCCAGTTTCGCTTCGTCGATCACCCGCACAAAAAGCCCCGCCTGCGCCCCCTCGTCCACCTGCACGATCACCGGCACGTCCTCCTTCTGCGTCATGCGCCGGACCAAAGGTTGCACCCCGCTGATCCCGATCTCTTGGCCGCCGTACACGACCGCGCCACCCTTGGTCACCGCGATGAGGATGCTGTCCTTTTCCAGCCGCTGCGCGGACGCCGCCGTGGGTTTGTCCACCTCCACACCCGTCTCCTCGACGAACGTCGTGGTGACAATGAAAAAAATCAGCAGGATAAACACGCAATCGATCAACGGCGAAATGTCGATCTGGCTGTCGCTGCTGCTGTCGCCCGTGCCGGAACCGAACCGTTTCATGCCGCCTCCGTCTGCATCGCCCCAACCTCGGTTTCCTCGTCAAGCGAGGCGCCCGCGGGCAGTTCCACCCGCATGGGCGCGCCGCCCCCCTTCCGCAACCGGTACACATGCTGCGTGCAGACGGTTTCCATGTGCGCGAGAAACGCCGTCAACCGGTCCCGTTCCCGGCTCAAGCCGTAATGCCAGAACGATCCCGGCAAGGCCAGCACCAGCCCCGTTTCCGTCGTAATCAGCGCCTCGGAAATCCCCGCCGCCACAAGGTTCATCGTCTTGTCCCCCCCGCTGCCGCTGGCCAGCGCCTGGAACGTCGCCAGCATCCCCGTCACCGTCCCCAACAACCCCAGCAACGGCGCCGCCGTCACGCTCACTTTCATGAACTTTAGGTCCTCCGCGAACGGCGCCAGAACGTTCGCGCGCACCTCCTCAAAACGTTTCGACACGCCCTCCAGCGTCCGCTCCTCCATCACGTGCCGGATGATCTCCCCGATCACGCCCTGCCCTTCGTCCGGATTCCGCACCCATTGGCGCCACACCTTCTCCGGCACTTTCGTGTGCCCCGTGTCGTGCAGGGCAAAATGGATTTGCGCGCCCTTGGCGAACAAAATCAGGCCGCACACCGCCAGCCCGATCATGCCCCATCCGCCGTCCGTCCAGATGGTCAGGGCCGCCTGAAGGCTCTGCTGTACCAGGGTTGCCAGGGTCTCCATCATAAACTCAAGCCGCCTTGGCCTCCGGTTGCGACGGGAGCCGGTTCAAAAAGATCAGCGCCACCTTCTCCATGTTGTCGCCCACCGCCGCCGCGCGCCGCGACAGGTAGGAATGCAGCAACAGCGCCGGAATCGCCACGATCAACCCGAACTCCGTCGTGATCAGCGCCTCGGAAATGCCCGACGACAACGTCTTCGCGTCGCCCGTGCCATAGACCGTGATCAGCTTGAAGGTGTTGATCATGCCCGTCACCGTGCCCAGCAACCCCAGCAACGGCGCCGACGCCGCGCTCAACGCGATGAACGGCAGCTTGTTCTGCAACACCAGCTTCGCCTCCAGCAGCTTCTCGTACATCGACTCCTCCACCAGCTCCTTCGGCTCGCCAAAATGCTCCACCCCAGCCCGCAGCATCTTCCCGGCCGGGTCCCCAATCAGGTTCGCCTCGCTCACCGCCGCCGCCTTCCCCCGCGTCCCCAGCACGTGGACCAGCTTCTCCACGATCTCCGGGCGCACCTCCTTCACCTTCGACATCTGCAGCCACTTGATCAACGCCACAAGGAGCGCCGCCGCCGCCATCCCCAGGATCGGCACCATCACCGGCCCGCCCTTCGAAACGTGCTCGACGATCGATTCCTTCGTCTCCGCAAGCTTCTGCGCGTTGCCCAACGTCGGGTCCACAGGCATCACCCCGGACCCCGACTGCACCAAGCGCCCGATCCCGCTGTTCATCGCCGCGTCCTCCAACGGCGCCACCGCCGCCTCCAGCGACCCAAGCTTCTGCTCCGCCACCCCCATCGCCGTGCCGTCCTGCGACGCAAACACCGCCACCGGCCCCACCATCAAAAACCGCCCCGGCTTCAGCTCCCCGTCCGCCGCCGCCGCCCGCCCTTCAAACGCGCGTCCCCCCGCCGACTCCGCCAGACGCCCCATGCTCGCCAGCACCGCCTCCATCTGCGGCTTCAGCTTGTCCACCGGCGCCAGGCCCGCGTTCTCCCGCGCCAGCCGCGCCTTCTCCAAACCCTCCCGGTACTGCTGCAGCTCCGCGATGTGCACCCGCGACTCCAGGTTCCGCAGGTACTCTTCAAACAGGCTGGCAAGGTAGTCCGCCTCCTGCTGCCGGTTTTTCAGCTCCGCCTTGATGTTGTTCAACTCGAGGTTCTTGGTGTCCTGGACCTTCGACGCCTCGTCGTACTGTTTGCGGACCTCGATCAGCCGCTCCTCAAGCTTGCTCAACTCCTCCGCCATCGGCAGCTTTTCCTTCGCGATCTCCTCGCGCACCGCGGTGAGGTCCTTCAGGCTCGCCGCCAAGTCCCCCTGCGCCGCCTTCCGCGCGTCGTCCAACGCTGACTGCCCAAACCCGCTCGAAGCCGCGAACAGGAAGAGAACGGCCACCGCAAGCCGGGGACCGAGGGTCGAGGGTCGAGGGCCTGGAGCGGAGATGTCCCCCCATCTCCCATCTCCCAACTTCCAACTCCCAACTTCCAACTCCCAACTCCCAACTTCCAACTCCCAACTTCCGCGCCCCCGGCGCCCCCCCCCATCCGTGTCCTCCGTGTCATCCGTGGTTAAACCGCCCCCCTTCGTGCTCTTCGTGTCCTTCGTGGCGGCAAGCTCTCCCGCCTTCCGCATTCCCGCGCTCCCAAAGTATTGCCCGCTCATTTGACCTCCACCGGCAGCGGCACAAACGCCGCCACTTTCTTGCCCTGCACAATCCCGACCGCCTGCGCGACCGCCGCCGCGTGTTCGTTCGCCTCCGTCCATTCCCAGCCCTTCGCCCCCGGCACGCCGATCCCCGCCTTGTCCCCCGCCTGGTTCACGTAATACGCCCGTCCAAAACCGAGATACAACACCGACACCTCCGCCGTCCTGCCCTCCCCGATCTCCTTGACCTCGCTGGTCACGGTCACTTCCCGGTTGAACCTGTTCGCCTCGTTCAACGAACCGATCACGTTCTGGAACCGCTCCGACACCGTCAACTTCGTCTCGTCCGGGTTCTCGGGAATCCGCTGCGTCAGCGCCTTGATCTTGTCGGCAATCGGCGGCGGCAACAGCGGAAGCACCTCCGTCCGGAACCGCGCCTCCGCCGCCTTCACCTCCGCCTCCAAAAGGTCCGATGCCGCCTTGTAACGGTCGTTGTCCTTGCGCGCCTCGGCGGTTTTCTTGTCCACCTCCTCGGTGTTGGTCGTCGCCTTCAGGATGCTCTCTTCAACTTCGTTGATCTCGCGCTTCATCAGCTCGATCCGGTTCTTGAGAACTTCCCGCGCCTCGCGCCAGTCCAGCTTCTCTTTCGAGATCAACTGCTGGGTCTCCACCCATTTCCCAATCGCCGTCTTCGCCTCGGCCAACGGACTGGGCGAATCCGGCGCCGGCGCGGCGGGCGCTTGTCCGAACGCCGCGCCCACGGCAAAAAACATGCCTCCGCAGGCAACCAAGCCCGGAACTCCGGCCAATTTCAACTTGCTCTGTGTCAACATCATACCACTCCTCCTCCCGTGGCGGCACACCGCCCCGGCTCTCCTGTAACCCAAGACTGTACCGTTTCCCCCACCCGGCTCAAGCCGGGAATTGTGACAATTGTGTGACAATTTTTGGGGGTCCCGCCCCCCCCCCTTCCCCCTCCGTGCGCCCCCAGAGGGCTGGAACGATTTGGGGCGCCTGGCCATGTCGCGGGCTCGGTCAAAGCCCGCTGGGGGGATTCCCTCACCCGCTCCTCGCCAGCCACCCCAACTCCTTCCAGCGCCGCCCGCGCGGTAAGTCCGACAGGCTGCTAGGAAGAAGAGACGGCTCTTGTGCTCCCGCTTCTGGATTTTCTGGCGGCCTGCTCGGCCGCGAACCGGTCGCGGGTTTCGCGAAGATGCGCAAGGCATTCCTCCCGGGTCATGGCGCCAAGGATTCGGCTGGTATTTTCCCGGAGACACCGGGACATCTCGACGGCATCAAAGGTTTTCGTCTTGGTTTCCATAGATGATCTCCAATGGGTTTACGATACTGACAGCCGGATAACCCTTCAACAGGTTCACGCCGTTGAACCCGGCGGCGCGTTGGACGTTCACCAAGTGCCGGAAGTTCCAGCTTATCAGGTGATCCACACGTGCCAGGGTGCATGCGGCAACATGCCTCGCATCGTCCTCATATTTGGCCGTAACAACGCGTTGGCCGATGTACGCGGCGGCAAGCTCAGCCATTTCATCATCGAACTTGATGAGGGCATCAAGGTCGTTGAAGGTTTGTGCGAATAAATCACGGACCCACTCCGGCGCATCAACCATTTCGCGGGTGGTCACGTCGGAAGAGACGAACCGCCAGAGCCCGCCTTCCATCTGCCGCCAAAGCTCCCGTGTGGGCTGCCGCCACTCATCGTCGAAGTAGCCGCCCAAAACCGAGGTGTCCAGGTAGAGTGTCGGTATGCGCACCAGCAACAGAATACCGCAGGACATGACGATTGGCGAGGCCTTCATCGAACCCACGGCCACCGCCGATACAGCCCCGCCTACGGCGCCCCGCCCTTTGCGCCTCGGCGTCGAGGGCCGAGAGTCGAGGGTCGAGCGCCAGAGCAGCGATGCCTCCCGTCCCCCGTCCCCCATCTCCCAACTCCCGCGCCCTCGGCGCGTCCCCCCTCCGCGCTCTCCGCGTCCTCCGTGGTTAAACCGCCCCCCTTCGTGTTCTTCGTGCTCTTCGTGGTGGAAAGTCCCCTCTGGAAACGGGGAGCGGGCCAAAGCGCCGTGCTGGTCCAACACGTTAAGCGGCGGGACGCCGCTTCCACCTCCGGCCCTCGACCCTCGACGCTCGACCCTCGTGGAAACTTCCCCGTCCCCTGTCCCCCGGCTTCCCCCTCCGCGCTCCGGGATTACACGTTCGTGCTTTCGGCGGGGAAAAGAGCGCCCGGCGTACGGTGTACCCATGAGCTTAACGGGAACAGTTGAACAAGGCACGATCCGGCTTCCGGCCGGCGCGGACCTGCCGGATGGGACGGTCGTGCGGATCGTGCCGGTCTCGGACACGGTGGCGGGCGCCTTCGGCAAGCGGTTCGCCTCGTTTGTGGGGATGGTGGACGACGCGCCGGAAGACTTGGCGGCAAATTTGGACCACTACCTTTACGGCGCCCCAACGCGGAAACCATGAAAACCGCCTTCGGCGATTCCTTCTTTTTGCGGCGCGGCTTGGACCTCTACCAGTCAAGGCCGGACAAAGCTTGGTCTCTGACCGACTGCATATCGTTCATCGTGATGGGCGATGAACGGCTGGATGACGCTCTAACCGGAGACCGCCACTTTGCCCAAGCGGGATTTGTGCCGGTATTCGGGCCGCGTTGACCATCGCCTGGCCCGCCAAACCATCCGCTGCATCCTCCATCATCCAGCCCGCCCCGCCCTCCGCGCTCTCCGCGCTCTCCGCGTCCTTCGTGGTTAAACCGCCCCCCTTCGTGTCCTTCGTGGTGGAAACTTCCCCGTCCCCCGACTCCCATCTCCCATCTCCCATCTCCCATCTCCCATCTCCCATCTCCCGCGCCCCCGGCGCGTCCCCCCTCCGCATTCTCCTCCGTGGTTACAATTCCCCCTTCGTGTCTGCTGCCTGACCATCTGGGCGGCCCGGTTCGCCGTCAAACAACTCTGACCCGCAGGTCCCGCAGCACCCGCAACCCGCCCGCCTCGACGTAGCGCAACTTCCGCGCCCCGTCCTTCCGTCTCGGCCCAAACCGCCACCGTTCTCGCGCAAACACTTCGTTCACAAACCCCGCGCTCCCCAGCACCGCTCCGTCACAAAAATACCGTACACGGCACTGCAACATCTCCGCCACGCTCAACTTCCCCTTCTTGGCCAACACCTCCTCGATCCTATCCCGCGGCACCCCCCGCCGTATCGGCCGCCCGTCCTCTCCGATCCCTCGGCTCTCCGCCCCGCAAAACACCAACTGCCGATACCGGTAAATCCCTTCTGTGAGCCAATCCCTCTCCTCTCCATCCACTGCCCCGGCCCTTTCTTCTTCCCTTCGGTCCTCCACCATCGCCACGATCCCGCAGGCCGCCAAATCGCCCCCGGCCACCGCTTCCGCGAACCCGCACCACCGATAATCCTTCGGGTCCTCCACCAACCCCGCGCGCACAGGATTCAGGTCAATATAGGCCGCCATGGTTTGCAGCGCCTCCGCGCTGCCTTCCACCAACACACTCTTGAACCGCGACTCCCAAAGCGTACCGGTGCGCTGGTGCACCCGGTTGAACCACTGCGTGAACTCCTGCTTGAGTCCTTTCATAAAGAAGCTCACGTCCCACATCCGCGCAAACCAGCGTTGCCGGACCTCTTCCAGAGCTTCGGTTGCCCCGATCTCCGACAAATGCGCCAGCGCATACTTCACCCCGCCCAGCGTCATGGGAGACACCCCGCACCGCTCCAGGTGAGCGATCAAATCGGCGTCCGAGGGCATCGCTGCGGGCCGTTGGGGAACGCGGACCAGGACGTGGAAGTGATTGGACATGAGGCAGTAAGTCATCACTTGCACCTGGCAGAGCCGTTCGTGCTGGCGCATGAGTTCCTTGAACTTCTCCTTTTCGATGTCCCCGAAGACAAAGTCCCGGTTCACCACGCGGGAGATGCAATGATAGAACGCCTCCTTTTCGGAACTTGGAATCTTGAGCCGTGCCCTGCGCATGACCAACAAATACCGCCCTTCCAGACTGAACGCAAGAACTTTTTATATTTGGTCTGTCCCTTTGTTGTACTTTGTTGTATTTCAATCAGGTCATCCATTTTCCCCAGAGGTCAGGATGTCTGAACTTTATTCATTTCCTCCAAAGCGCATCGCGCCGCTGGGAGGCAGCATTGCAATGATTGGGGCGTCTCACTTGCCCCGACCGGGCGGTGGCTCGAAGACCCGCTCCCGCCAGCGCGGCAGGCTTATGACACCCACGCAGAACCCGCCAAACACGATCACGCAGCCCGCCGCCATCAGGTTGACCGCCGACCCGACCCGCCGGATGCTCTCCGAGGGCGCGAGGTCGCCAAAGCCGGTCTGGACCCACTCCAGAGTCTCCCAAACCAGCAGGGCAAAGCCAAGGACCCCCAGCGCCAGACCCAAGCCAAGTCCGGTTTCCATAGGTCGGCGGCCATTCCCTCCCCCCTCCCGCCTGGACGGCGCCAGCAGACCCTCGGTAGTGGTAAAAACGCGGGCGACCCATCCAAAAACCAGGACCTGGAGTCCCAGCAAGGCGAACGTCGCTCCCGCAAGCAGCGTGTTGATATCGAAACGGACACCCATGAACCGCACCGGGCCGGGTAAAAGCGCCAGGCACACCGCCAACCCGCCCCCAAGCAGCAGCCAGCCGGGAGCATCAAAGAGCCATCGCGGGCTTAGCAGGAGCATCAAACGCAGGTGGCGCCAACCATCACGCCAAGGCCGAAGATGCGGCCGTCGCCCGCGCCCATCCGGCCGCAAGGAAACGGGGACTTCCGCGATCTTGAGTCCCGCCTGGGCTGCCTTAACCACCATTTCGGTCGCAAGTTCCATTCCCAAGGCTCTGAGGTCCATCGCCCTCCAAGCCTCGGGAGTGAACGCACGAATGCCACAGTGGAAATCCCGCACCCTGACCCCAAAAAGAAACCGTCCAATCCCACTGAGCGCCGGGTTGCCGATCCACCGGTTCTGCCATGGCATCGCACCCGGGGCGATTTGCCCACCGCCGGAAGGCATCCGGCATCCCATGACCAACCCGGCGCCGGCCCGCACCGCGCTGACCATCCGCCCCATCGGGGCGAGAGGATAACTCCCGTCGGCGTCGGCCATCACAATGATCCCACCCACAGCGGCATTCACACCGCCGGCTATCGCGGCGCCATAGCCCCGAACCTCCACTGGCACCACCCGCGCCCCCGCCTTCTCCGCCGCCTCCCGGCTTCCATCCGTGCTTCCGTTGTCGGCTACGACAACCTCGCCGGCCAGTCCGGCCTCATGAATGGCGTGCCATGCCTCCCTTACGCAAGCCCCCACCGTGCGCGCCTCATTCAAGCAAGGGAAGACGACGGAAACATCAACCCTGCGGCCCGCCTGTCCCGGGCATTGCACCCCCTTCGGCCCCGCCGCATCCATCAGCGCCCCCCTTCCAGGCGTGATCTGGCGGCTGGGTCCAGCGCCGCGTCAGGCAGCACTCTGTAAAGGTCGCGGGCCAGGGCCTTCGAACCGGAATCGAACAGGCCGTGCGCCGCATTCAGCACCAGGCCGTTGGGAATCACGGTTCCCCGCATGATGCCCTCCATGGCGGACCGGGCCGCCGCCCCGCTGTTCCCGGCCCCCAGATGAAAGAAGCTCAACGCCAGCTCACGCTGGGGATGGCACTGTGCGCGGATGCAGCGCTCCACAAAACCCGGGGTCCGGTGCGCCCGCACCCGCCGCAGAAATGCGCCCTGCTCGCCAGGACTCATCGGCGGCAAGCCCGGCGCACCGCGGCTGCGCGCATCCCCCAATTCCTGCCGCGCCAGGCGCGGAATGAAGACAGCGTCGCGGTCATCCCAATAGACGCATTTCCAATCGGGGTCAAAGAGCAGCGATTCGAAACGGATCACATCCTGGTTGTGATCAACAAGCACCGCCGCCGGCTGCCAGCGCTCCAGGAGGCGTTGAAAGGCCCCCGGTTCCAGGCTGGAGCGTCCCGCTTGCGCGAACAACTCCGGACCGATCACCTCGATCCGGCCATCCACATAAACCGGCTGCCGCGTTGCGAAGTGAACGTAGCCGCCATCGCCAAAACTCGTGAGAAGCCTGCCTTCAATTCCCTGGGCGTTCAGGAACTCGCACGACCGCACGGGCACGGCCGCCTGGTTCCATCCGCCGCCCGCCGCGTTCGCCGTGCCCAGGTGCAACGCTCCCGTCCGCGCCTGGGCCAGGATCAACACCGCCAGCACGCCAGCAAGGCCGGCCGCCATGCGGTTTGCCGCGGCCGCGTGGCGCTCCGGCATCCTTGCCACGGCCAGCGGCGCAAGCGCCGCGACACAAAGCGGCAGGTTGCGATTCGCCGAGCATGCCATGCCCGCAAAAAATACACTCAGCGCACGCTGGCTCCAATCCAGCCGCGCCCAACCCGCCGCCACCAGGCACACCACGAACCCCGCGGCAACCACGCCTCCGCGCAGGAATCCAAAATCCGGCTCCCCTGCGGCGGCCCTCCGGAAGCGTTCTGAAAACAAGGGCGCCAGTTCCGCGATGCCAAAGTCGGCGCTCTGATAGGACACATGCCCACCCAGCGCGGCCGCATGCTCCAGGGCGAGATTCCACGCGGCAAAACCGTAGGGGTTGAACAACGTCGCCGCCGCGCAGGCCAGCCAAAGCAACGCCCCGTTCCGGTCCCACCTCCTCTGTTCCGCCATGCGCGCCCCGAAAACAAGCGCCAGGGCCGCCAGCCCGACGGCAAAGAACGCGTGGACATTGCTCCACAGGCAGAACACAACCACCAATCCGAGCCGCTCCCGCCATCCGGGCGCCGCCGAAGATGCCAGCCCGAGAACCAACCCAAGCAGGCCCCACGACCACACCTGCGGCCGCGGCTCCCAAGGGTTCGCCCAGGCCCAAAGCAAGACCGCCAACAAGGCCAGGCCTCCATGCTTCCCGCCGTTCTTTCGCCAGCGCCAACCGCCAACCGCCACCGCCAACCCAAACGCCCCAATCTGCGCCACCCCCACCCCGGCCGCCCCCCAAAAGCGGTACGCCTGGTAGTGAACCCACTGGAACAGCCACGGCACGTCCACATACCGCCGCCCCGCCGCCCCAAACGTGAACGTGTCCACATCCGGAACCCGGCCATTCTCCACGATCCACCGTCCCGCGGCGAGATGAAAGCCGATGTCAGGGCTTGCAAGTTGGCGCCAACCGAGCGCCAACACCGCGGCAATAACCGCCCCTCCCACCACGGCAAACGCGAACTCTCCGGCGCCCCAGCGCCCCGCCGGGGTTCCAGGTTCCGCCGGGTTCCCGGACCGCATTGCCAGCCGCCGCGCCACGCCCCGCCTACCACTCGAAGCCGAGGCCGAGGGAATAGCTCCGGCCGCGCGTGTAGGAATCGTAAACATACTTCTGGCCAAGGTACTGAATCGTGCGCTCGATGGCCGGGTCCAGGAGGTTCTTTGCCCTCAACGTCAGTTTCCAATTGTCAAAAAACTTCTGGCGGAAGGTAAAGTCGAGCTGCGGCGCGGGCTGCTCGTAAATGTCCGGAACGCCGCCAATGCCGACCTTGTAAAGATATTCGCCAACGACGTTGTAGAACAAGCCGGCGAAGGTTCCCGAGTCGGGATTGTCGTAGGCGATGTTGGCGTTCAGCGTATAGGTCGGCTGCCCCTGCAACGTCCGGCCCACGTTCTCAATCTGGATGGACGGATTCTCAAACTTGTCGGGAACCCCGTTGGGAACCGGGGCAAAACCTCCCTGATACGTCTCGATATCCAGGGGGGCCACGGAAGACGCGATGAGCGCGATGTTGCCGCCCACCTCCATCTGTTTGAGAAAGTCCCAACCCCCCAGCGCGCCGGTGATGTCGTCCAACCGCTTCCGAAAATCGATCTCGATTCCGTACACACGGGCAAGTTCGAAGTTTCGGAACTGCTCAATGGGTGTTCCCTGGCTGGTGAAACCGCCAACCGCATACTCGATCGGGTTCTCGATGCGCTTGTAGAAGAGCCCTGCCCCGAAGGTGTCCCCCGCGCGCGGAAACCACTCCGCGCGGACGTCGTAGTTCTGCACATCGGACATCTCAAGCTGGGTGTTCCCCGCGAAGATCACGTCATCGTCAAAATAGTACTGAACAATCGGCGCGAACTCCCGGAACGTCGGCCGCGCCACGGTCCGGCTCGCGCCAAACCGGATATTCAGATTTCGGGCCGCTTCGACGCGGACATTGAGGGCGGGAAGAACGTCAATTTGGCCGATGGTTCCGACGCGCCCGCCAAACAAACTGTCGTAATCCTCATCGGCCCCCGGGCCTTTGCCCACCGTCCGCATGTCCGTCAGCTCGATCCGGGCGCCCACGGACACGTTGACCGCCTCCATGACGTCCAGCTCCGCCATGATGTAGCCCGCGGTGATCAACTGGTCGCCCTCGTAAACGCCATAAGGGTCCTCCGCGGAAAAAGCAAACCACCCAAACGAATTGATGTTGTCCGGATCCTGCAAGCCCGCCAGATCGTCCGTGATCACCTTCCCGAACTCCGGGTCGCCCGGCAGTTGATAGTACGGATAGACGCCCACCGGAAACCCAAGCAAATCCCTCTGGCCCGTGCCGTAGGCATACCCCACGCGCTGCTGTTCGTATTCCCGGTGCAAGTTGTCCCACGCGATCCCGGCACGCAGCTTGTGCGTGCCTTCCTTTTCCGGGAACAACGGGATCGTAATGTTCATCCGCAGATTGTAGCTGCGGTCCTCAAACTCACGCCACTGCCGGGCGATGGGCTGGGGCACCGTCGTAAACAGGTTGTCGGAGCCCGCCTGGATTTGGTTCTCGACCTCGTCAAACGGCGGCCCGAACGCCTCGAACGGGTCGGGGATAATCACCTGGGAAAGAACCCGATTATCGGGCTCTTCCTGTTTCGAGACTGTTTTTCCCGCCACCCAATCCACCTTGGAATCGAAAAACTCCTCAAAGTTGTGTTCTCCCGAAAGCTGCAAAGCGTTCAGCGACCGCTCCGTGTACTCCATGGTGCGCCGCTGCAAAAACGCCTCCGGATCCGACGACGGAACCCGCACCGGCTTGGTCTGCTTCACTTCATCCTCCGCGTTCTGGGCGTACAAAAGCATCATCGAAACTTCGTGGTTCTCGCTGGGCTGAAAGGCCAAGCTGAACAAACCCGAAACCGCCACGGTCTCCGAGGATTTCTCGTAATCCCGGATTTTTGTTTCGTCCAGCGTTCCGCCTGGGTCCCCCGGCACCAACGGCGCGCCCGTCGGGCGCGGCGCCGAGAAGATGAACCGCCCCTCATGCCCGTCGTCAATATGGCTGTACTCGTGGTCGTAGCTCATGCCCATGATCACGCCAAGGGGCCGCTCCAGGAAAAGGATTTGGTCGCCGAGCACCGCCGAGTAGCTCTGGTTGAGCGGCGGGGTCTTCCCTTCCAGCGCAAACGTTCCCCCCAACTCCCGCGTGGCCGCTTCGGTATTCTTCGCGATTTCCCGGTCCGTCTCGGACCCGGGGTCCAGCCCGCCCACCGCGATGGCCTGTCCTTGCCCCTGGCCGGGAAGCGGGCTCGAAGGCAGGTCCCGTTTGCTGTCAAACCCCCACAGCGGCACGCCGCCATCCGCATACGACAGAAAATCGCCGTTCCCTGTCGCCTTGTTCATCTTGAAGGTGGTGGAAAGCGAAAACGTGAACCCGTCCGGAAACCGGAGCGTCCGTATATTCACGCTGCCGCCGCTGGATTCCCCCTCCATCTCCGGCGAAAAGGTCTTGGCAACGTCGATGCTCTCAATGATCTCCGTTGGAAAAAGGTCGAGATTGATCGCCCGCTTTTCGGGGTCGGCGCTCGCGATCCGTCCGGAGTTGAGCACGGTGGTCAGGTAGCGGTCACTCAGCCCGCGGACCACCAGATACTTGTCATCCTGAACGGACGCTCCCGAGATTTTCTTCAACGCGTCCGCCGCCGTCGAGGCGCCGGCCTTGGAGAACATCTCCTGCCCAATGGAGTCCAGGACCGAGGACGAGTCCTGCTTCAACGCCAGCAAGCTCTCCGCGGAACCGTCCGCCTCCTGGGGGGGCTCCACGAGAACCGTGTCCATTTCGATCACTTCCGACTGCATCTGGCCGCGGACGTCACGAAAGCCGCCCGCCGCCACCGCGACATCCCGGAGCAATCTGCGTTCGTAGCCAGGCTTGGAGAGAATCAAGTCGTACACGCCGGGCGGCAGCGCATCAAACACAAACCGCCCCTGCTCGTCCGTCCGC
Source organism: uncultured Verrucomicrobiales bacterium (assembly GCA_964435495.1). GTDB lineage: Bacteria > Verrucomicrobiota > Verrucomicrobiia > JADLBR01 > JAIBCM01 > CAYSZK01. The sequence continues at coordinate 17,479 of CAYSZK010000013.1, read as the reverse complement.
GCCTCCCCGCGCCCTCCGTCCACAAGCACCTGCACATTGCGCAGCGGCACGCCCACGTCCACATCCGCCACCACCCCGCGGATGCCGCCCACCTGCCCCCACGCGCATTCCATCGAGGCGAACAATCCCAGCGCGCCCGCACGCAGAACGCGCCCGGCCGCCCCGGCCCACGCCCCCCGCCCCCTCATGCCGCGGGCCCTCCCGCCACGGGCGCGTTGGTTCCTTCAACCCCTGGCCTTAAAGGCGGCGGGTCCGGCTCCGGGAACTTCGCCATCATGGCTTCGATCCGCCCTAGGACGGCTTTGGGCAGCCGCAGCCCCGCTTCGTCGTAGCCCATCAGCAAATCCAGAGAGGCCATGGCCCGCGCCCGGTAATGCGGATGCGCTTCGATATCCGAAAGCAGCGCCTCAAGCCAAACGCGCGCCTGATCCGCTTCCCCAACGCGCGCCGCCGCCACAACGCAGGCAGCCCGGCCTTGTATCCGAAACAGGGCCTCCAAGGGAGGCCCGCAGCCCTCCCAGGCATCCTGGAGCATCGCCACGGCCCGTTCTTTCTCCCCAATGTCGCCCCAGGCCAACGCCGTCCGGCTCATCACGCCCGCGCGGAAATCCGCGATCCGCGCAATCCCCCGCGCCTTCCGCTCGTCCCGTTCCACCGCCGCGCGCGCCTCATCCTTGTAACCCAGCTCCGCGAGCAATCGCGCCGCGTCCAGCACGGCCACCGATTCGTTGTCCCCGCTCGCCAACGCGCCCAAATCCACCGCCCGCCGCAAGGCGCCCGCCGCCTCCTCGGGGCGTCCGGACTTGGCCGCATGCCGGGCCCGTCCCAACTCAACCTTCGCCGAAGAGCCCAAGGAGGCGTCCCCATCGCGGCCCGCGGCTGCTTCGGACGCCTCAAACGACGTTTGCAGCGAGCGCACCCGCTCCTGGTCCCCCAGCCGTGCAACCAGGTCACGGGCCGACTCAGCCCGGCCCAGCGCGAAATCCGCGCGCGCGACGGACTCCAGAATCCGCTCCGCCATCCAATCCCCCTGCAGCCTTCCATCGTCCACCGCCCGCCCGATCAGCGCACCGGCCAATTCGGGGCGCCCGGACATGGCCGCCTGCTCGGCGAGGCCGCCAAATGCCACTCCCCGCTTCCAATGCTGGGGCATTGCCTCCACCACGGCCCGCGCTTCATCCCAACGTTCCAGTTGGGCCAACCGCACGGCAAACCGCGATTGGTACCGGCATTGCTCCGTCACGTCGGTGCGGAGGAAATAGAGCAGCCTTTCGGACAGCAGCAGCTCGGGGGACAAACGTCCCTCTTTCCACGGGCCGCACGCCGCCATCGCGAGGCAACAGGCGCAGGCCAGCACTTTCCCGGTTCCCGGCAGCCCCGCCGCGAGCCGTTCCCAGCCTGTTCGTCCTCCGATCATGCGTTCCTCTCCTTTCCGTCCCCAATGCCAGCCCCGCTGTTTGGGGGGCTGGGCTTGGAAACGGGACGGCCAGCCCCGTGGCTGGCCGTCCGCAATTCCGTTCCAACCGGAAGACCGGTCAGAGCGCGAGCACGCGGTAGCCCGAGAAGTTCGTCAGGCCAACCAGCGTGTTGGTCACGGTAACCGTGCCGCTGCCGTTGGTCACGACCTGCAGAGGCAGATACCGCTTGAAGTCCGTGGTGTACTCAACGGAGTACCACACGCCACTCAATGCGTTGAACGACACCGTCGGGTTGGAGCCGTTGTTGCCAACGGTCACAACCGGATTGATGTTCGTCGCCGTGTTCGTAAACACCCCGAGCGCGCTGCACAACGTCCAGCCGTCCGCCCAGTTGTTGTCCCGCATCGCGCCAATGAACGCCGTCGGCGTGAAGAACGAGTAGAGGTTCGTGTAGGACCCCTCGTCTTTCGCCAGCAGCGCGCTGTTGGTCTTCGTGAAGTCCGATGCGCGCGGGTCCAGCCCCGAAAGGCGGCCAATCGCGCGAATCGGGGTCTGCGCCGAAGTGGCGAAGACGTTCAGGTTCGACGCCGCCCCCACCACCGTCCGGGCGATGTTGGACGAGCCGACCACCGTCATCCCCGTCAAGATGCTGTTGCTGGAGGTGTTCTCCGTCGAGCGGTGGAATATCCAGTTGCGAACGATGAGATCGGGCTCCGTCGCCCCGGGGGCGTTGGTGCCGATGTTGAATTCACCGCCCGTTGTCCGGCTTGCGTAGTAGCGGTCGATCGTCTGGAACGCACTGTCCACGCCCAAACCGTTCGTTCCCGCGATGTTGAACATCCCCGTAGTGCGCGTGTCGGTGGCAATGCCGTTGAACAGCTTGCCGCCGGCGTTCGCCCGCACTTCGATCTCCTGGGCGTTGGTCCGAATGCTGTTCGGGCCGCGCCCGACCAGGGTCAGGTTGTAAACGCGTGGGATCGAGTTCGGCCGGGAAGTAACACCCTCGGGGTTGCCGCCTCCAGTCGCTTCGCCACCGTCCATCTCCATCAGGTTGTCACCGGCGTTGCCGACGGGACGCCCGGTGTGGGTCAAAGGCGGCGTGATCGTGTGGTTGTCCATGACGCAGAACCAGAACTGGCCCCGGCCGCGGTAACCCTCGTCGTAGTCGAAGTTGTCGTCGCCGTTGAACGCCGAAACCAGGTACTTCGCGTCCACCGTGCCGCCAAAGAACTCGAACGAGTCGTCGGCGTTGTTGATCACTTCGACAAACTCAATGACCGTCCCGCGGCCCACGCCGCCCATGGTCAGGCCGTTGATCTCGTTGTTCGGAGACAACACGAACCCGCCGTAGCGGATCGAGTTGAACCGGACCACGCCACTGTCGTCGTCGTCGTTGGTGCCGCCGTAGATGCCGTCACCGGTGTTCTGGAACCCTTCGATATGGTCCGCACCCACGCCGGTGTTAGCCGCCAACAGGCCGTTGGTCGGGTCAACCGGAATTTCGGTGCCCAGCGTGGTGCCCTGCGCAATGCGCGCACGGCCCAGCACGATCAACCCGCCGGTGATCGAGTCATAGGCGAAACCATTGGTGGCACTCGTGTTCAACTGGCTCACTTGGTAGTTGCGCCCGTTGGTCAACACTCCCGCCGCGTTGAACAAGTACGTCTTGTCCGTCAGGTTCGTTGCGCCGGGATTTTCCTGGCTCAACACCGTGTTGGTCGTCGCGCCGCCCGGAACGTTCGTGTCGTCGAACGAGGTCCAGATGATCGGCGATTCGGCGGTGCCGTTCGCCACGATCTTCGCGCCGCGCTTGACGATCACCGAGCCGGGGTCCGCCGGATTGGCGGTGTCACCCGTCCGCGTCGCCCGCTCGCCGCGGATGACCGTGCCCGGTTCGATCGTCAGGATCGCCGGCGCCTCAACCGTGAGCACCCTGTCGAGGACATATACGTTGTTCGCGGTCCACCGGGTGTCGGCGGTGACGTTATTGGTCACCTTGACCACCGAGGCCTGCGCGGCGCCCGCCGCGAGCGCCAGGCCCGCGGCAAACGCCAGATTTCTCAAATGCTTCATTTTCAGTTTCTCCTAATTCTTATGTTGTTTGTTTCCCTTGGTATGCCCCCTGTGGAACAAACCTTAGCTGTTCTTCCGCATCCGCCGCACAAACGGCAACGCGATCAACCCCGCCACCAGAGCCGCCACCGTGCCAGGCTCGGGAATGACGGCGCCCGTCAGCCAGAACTCGTTGCCGGTGGTGGTACCGCTGGTGGAGCCGAAGAGAGGGTTACCGGTTTGGACCGAGGAGTTGTCCGGGGTCCATACCCGCTCGTTATCCGCACCGCCGCCCATAAAGGTGGCGGGCGACAGCCCTTGGAACAAGGCAAACTGCGTGGCAGTGTTGATGTCGCCGGATGTGTTATAGAACATCACGAACAGGTTCTCATTGATGAAGTTATTGTAACCCGTCTCCGAGATGAAGTTCGTGTTGACACGGCCGGCAACCCCCGTTCCCGACCCGATCGCAGTCGAGAAGGCAACTTCAAACAGTCCGTTTATGGTGGTGAGCTCCGTGGAATCCACACCGCCCGCCAGCAGGTTTGTCACGGTCGAGAAGTTCGTTCCGAAATTCCCGATCCGAATGATGCTCCCGAGCGCAAGCGAGTTGGTCGCGTTGTCAGCCAGACGCGCACGAAGGTTGCTACTGTTGTTGAAACTCAACTGGTTGGTAAACTGGGCATGCGCGCTGCCGCACAGGGCGACGGCCGCAATCAGGGTTAGTAGTTTTTTCATGGTCTTTGTTTCCTTTTGATTCTATTTTTATGGTGTGTGTACTTTTGATCAGTCGTTGGAAATCGGGTTGACCGCCAGTTGGAAGCCACCCGCGTTGCGGCGAACGAAGAGGATCGATGACCCCGCCGCGAACGATTGGGAAGATGCGTCGTTGTCGAGCGAGTCCGCCCAATACGGCGCGTCCGTGTTGAAGTAGAAGGACGAGAACGCACCCCCCAACAATACGCGGACGTTGTCGGCCGACGCCAAGGCACCCGCTCCGAGAACGCTCTGCGCCGCGTCATCGACCGAGGCCGTGTTGCGCATGCCGCTGGTTTCGAGTGTTGCGTCAAACGGGCTCGGATTTGGCACCATCGTGAAACGGTTGCCGCTCGCGCCGCCAGCCGAAGTCAACGCCCGCGTGCCCCGGTACTCCCCGGAAACCTGGAAGGTCACGTTTCCAGCCGCTGCCGGCTGCAACACCAAGAATGCGTCGTTGGGAATCCGTGTGAAGGACGCATCATTGTCCCCCGAGTCGGCCCAATATGGTGCGTCGGTGTTGTAGAAGTAGGTTGCAAACGCGCCTGTGTCGGAATTCAGCAGTCGAACCTGGGTGGCCGAGGAGAGCGCCCCAGACCCGGTCAGCCCCGCCGAATTATTCACCCCGAACAGCCCAGCCAGCGTCCATGCCTTGCGGATGACGAACGTGGTGCCGCTGTCCAACAGCGGGACTGTGCCCGAAACCGTGAGCTGGGTCGCCGTGTTGCTCGAGATCGCGAACCGGGCGCCGATGAACCGGCCCGACGTGATCTCCACATCGAAACGGTTGTCGGAAGCTGTCGTGTCCTGCCACTGGTTCACCGTCCAGCCGGCGGCCGAATCGACGATGTTCGTGCCGGTAGTGGTGATGGTGCCGAAATCCTCGACCGGGCGCGCGAACGGAATCCCGACGGTCTTGAACTGACCCGCGGTCAGCGTCACTGGCAGGATGCCGTTGTTCGCCCCGAGGCTCGAGGCATCAACCTGGCACGCCGCGCCACTCAGCGCCACGGCCAGAACTGCAATTGTCTTTCTCATTACTGTCCTCCCTTGTGTAGGTGTTTCATGTTGTTTTCTGTCTCTGTCCGCTAAAAAAGTGTTTCCCGGGTTCAATACCGGAAGGTGATGCCGCCCTTCACGCCGTGGGTTTCGATCCCCGACCAGGTGATGCCGTCGAGCTCCCCGTTGAACGTGTAGTCGCCGGTGTTCTGGTATTCGTAGCCGACCTGGGCGCCGATTTCCTTGGTGATCTCCCAGCGGAAGCCGCCCGAGGCGTGGTAGCCCGGAACCACGACCGTGCCGCTCACTCCGCCGTCCTGGGCGGGATCCAAACCGAGGGCCGCGGCGGAGTCCTTGTCGTAGTGGGTGTAGATGAACACCAGGCCGCCGCCGATCATGGCGTAGGGCGTGATGTTCCAAGGCGTCGGGTACTGGAAGACCATGTTGATGAACACCGGAATCTGCCATAGGTCGCCACCCACATCCACGTACCCCTCGCCCACAGGGATGGCGTCGCCGCCGGTGTCCACAATCTGCTGGCCGGTTTCCGGATCGATTACGGGCAAGCCGGTTTCCTTGTCAAACTTGGGCACGTCGGGCGTCAAGATGAGGTTGCCACCGGAGTCCAGCAGGTAGCTCTTTGGGTAGCGGACGCGATTGATCCGGTTGTGCATCATTTTCAGTTCCAACTCGACGCCGATGTACTCGACGAAGTTGTAGCCCGCCACCAGAGACACCTGCACGCCGGCGTCCAACTCGATTTGCGGCCGGGCGTCGTCCCCGTCATTGCCTGGGATCGAGCCGATCCGCTGCTTGCCTGACTCGTCAACCTTATCGTCCGGGTCCGGGTCTGGACCTTCGATCTGCAACCCGTTCTCGGGCGTAAAGGAGATGGGCTGCACCATCCCCACCCCGGCTTCAAGCCGGAAATACTGTCCCTTGAGGTTGTGCCGCTTCTTGTCTTTGACCACGGCCTCTTTCCCCTCGTCCAACCCCGCCGTCATCCAGGCGTCGTCGGGGCTGCCCAGCTCGCCTTGGGCGGGCGCGTTCTGCTGGGCGCCCTGGACACCGGCGGAACCTTGGGCGCCCTGGCTCTTCGCGGCGCCGTTGGCCGGGGTGGGCTGGGCGTTGGAAGCGGCCGAAGACGAAGGGGCCGCGCCCCGCGCCAGACCCGCGCCCAAGACCCACACCAGAATTGTCATTGCTCTCAGCATACTCCTCCTGCGTTTCGCGGGTGCTTCTTGCCCGTGGTCTGGGGATGGGTCAACGGAAAAGACGCGGAAACCCCGAATTGTCACACAATTGTCACAATCGGGCCGGTTTCGTCACCGATTTGTCACACAACTGTCACACAAATGCCATAATTGATAAGATGCCCGCGGTTTAACCGCGGGGCTCGTCCGGCCAGAGGCCGGACTTTGCGTCGAGGGTCGAGGGTCGAGGGCATGAGCGGGCTCGTCCGCCCTTTGGGCGGAGCTTGCGTCTGGGGGCGGCGCTGCTTGGTCTGGCGCTCGACACTCGACTCTCGACACTCGACAGCGTCCAAAGGACGCTCCCAGGCCTCACGCATGGGGGGACTGTAACCACGGAGGAAGGGGAGAGCGGGGAGGGGAATCGAAGTGGATCAACCGAGGCCGGGGATCAGGCCGGAGCGCCTTGATGGGCCAGCACGTTAAGCGGCGGGACGCCGCTTCCACACTCGTTTTCCTGCGCCCCTTTTCCAGACGGGACTATTCACCGCGAAGGATAGGATGGCCACTAACGGGGCTGTGGCTCCCGGATTCTGACCCGCCCCGGCAATATGACGACGAAAGAGCGGGCACAGCGGGCGCTGTGGTTCTTCAACACCGCGGCAATGGCCGCGGCCTTTGAGTTGGGCGGCATGCCCGCAAGCCGGATGAGAATAACGCCCGCATGAACAAGACCCTGTCGAAAGGCGAGTTCGCCAAAGTCCTTGTCCTCAGTCAACAACATTGCCCGGCTGCGATTCGCAAGGTCGAGAACCCGGCTGTCGTCCGCGCCCGGCAGAATCTCCGCCACGGCGAGCACCGTGTGGCCGGCCTCCCTGAGGCGGTCGATGACCGTTCGGTCGAGATTCTCGTCGGCCACCAGCCTCAAGCGGCATGTCCGGCAAGCGGGTAAACCACATCGGCGCGAAGGGCCCTTGCACCGAATTCAATCGCCGCCAAAACCGCCTCGCGGGTGAGATGGGGATGCTCGG
>CAYSZK010000013.1:0-9933 GCA_964435495.1 uncultured Verrucomicrobiales bacterium | reverse complement strand
GCACCGAATTCAATCGCCGCCAAAACCGCCTCGCGGGTGAGATGGGGATGCTCGGCCACGATTTGCTCAATGGCTTCCCCGGCTCCCAGGCGTTCCAGAATGCACTCGACCGTGATCCGGGTGCCGGCGACCACCGGTTTTCCCATCATGACATTTGGGTTCGATTCGATGAGATTCACTCCCGAGGATTTAGCCGGAATCAGATGGAAGGCAATCCCGGAGGGGAAGGGAAAGGGGGACGCGCCGAGGGCGCGGGAGTTGGGAGTTGGGACGGGGGACGGGGGACGGGGGACGGGGGACGGCAGGCATCGCTGCTCTGGCGCTCGACCCTCGCCTCTCGACCCTCGTCTCTCGTGTCCGCGATTTCCCGCTTGCGCCGGATGCCGAACGTTCCTTGAATCCGCGAATGCCCGGCATCGCCCGCCCGAACATCCTGTGGATATCGTTTGAAGACACTTCGCCGCGGTTCGGGTGCCACGGCGATCCCGCGGCGCGGACGCCCGTGATGGACCAGCTCGCCGCCGACGGCGTCTTGTACAGCCGGGCGTTCAGCACCGCCCCGGTCTGCGCCCCCGCGCGCGCGGCGGTGATCACGGGCATGTACGCCACGTTCATGGGCTGCCATCACATGCGCACCGGCCACGGAACGCCGCGCCCCCCGGCCCGCCCCTTCCCTTACGCCGCCGTGCCGCCGCATTATGTGCGCTGCTTTACCGAGTATCTCCGCGCAGCCGGTTATTTCTGCACCAACAACAGCAAGACCGACTATCAGTTCGACAGTTTCCAGAACGTTCCCTTCACCGCCTGGGACGTCCAAGCCCCCCCCCAATGGGGCAAGCCCCACAACCTCGCCGCCGCCCACTGGCGCCAGCGCCCCAAGGACGCGCCGTTCTTCGCCGTGTTCAACCTCGACGCCTCCCACGAATCCTCGATGTGGAACGGCACCCTGCCCGCGCCGCGCGCCACCGACCGCGCGCGCATTCCCGTCCCGCCCTATCTCCCCGATACGCCCGAAACCCGCGAAGCCTTGGGCCTGCATTACGACCAGCTCGCCAACAATGACCGGATCGCCGGCGAAATCCTCGCCCAACTCGACGAGGACGGCCTCGCCGATAACACCGTCGTGTTCGTCTGGGCCGACCACGGCAACGGTCTCCCGCGCGGGAAGCGGTGGCCTTACGACTCCGGCATCCACGTTCCGCTCCTGGTCCGGTTCCCCAAGTCCTGGCGGGGCCGCCCGGATGTCCCCCGCCCCGGCGCCGTGTGCGGCGACCTCGTCAGCACCATCGATCTCGGTCCCACGGTCCTCTCCCTCTGCGGCGTCCCGGCGCCCGCCCATCTCCAGGGGCGCCCGTTTCTCGGGCCGGACCGCGCCCCCGCGCGGGAGGTGGCCTTTGCGGCGCGCGACCGCATGGACGAAAGCTACGACATGGTCCGCGCCGCGCGCGACCGGCGGTTCAAGTATATCCGCAACTTCACGCACCATCTCGCCGCCCACGAATTCGGGCCCTACTCGTTCCAAAACGACGCCATGCAGGACCTTTTCCGCCTGGAACTGGATGGCCGGGCGGAAGGGGCGCAACGGTTTTACTTCCACGAGCGCCCGCCCGAGGAACTCTACGACACCCTTGCCGACCCCTGGGAAATCCGGAACCTCGCCCGCGACCCCGCCTATCGCGCCGATCTCGAACGCCTGCGCGCCGCCACCGACGCCTGGCGCCGGGACCACGACCCGTTCGCCGAAATCGACGAGGCCGAGATGGTCCGGCGCTGGCATCCCGAAGGCGGGCAAAGCAAGACCGCCCCGCCCCAGATTTTCCCGGTGGTGCATCCGGCGCATTATCCGCTCCGGCCCAGCAGCGAACCCTACAAACACCGGGAAAATGAGTGCAGCGCGTTGATCGAGCGGGCGGCGGCGTTCCGGGGCCCCATTCTGGTCACGCTGCATTGCCCGACCCAGGGCGCCGCGCTGGGGTACACGATGGACGAAGGGCCGGCAGCGCGCTGGCGCCTTTACACCGGCCCCATCCGCTTGGAGGCGGGCCAAACGGTCACCCTCCGCGCCAAGGCGGTCCGGTACGGCTTTGCCACCAGCCCGGAAGTCACCGCGGCCATCACGACCCTCTCCGTGTGACCGTCCCGGAATCCGGGACCGGCATCCTCAACCCCGCCCGCACGCACCGCACTCTTGTGGCGGCGCGGACGCCGCTGCTCCCGTTGCGCCGCCGCCGGCACCGTAACGATTTGGGCGCGGCAACCTCGCGTTCAGAACGGCTTGACGCCGCCCCGGCGCCCGCCCACTTTAAATGCATGGGATTACCCCAAACGCTTGGCGCGCCCGCGGCGCCCGTCGTTGCGAAAACGTTTTCGCAACATGCCCGCCCCGCGCGGGCGCGCCCCTTTCCCGTCGCCGGCGCCCTTGTGCTTCTCCTCCTCCCATCCCCCCACGCCCTCCCCCAGTCCCAACCCGCCCGCCCTTTCCCATGGGAAGCCGCCTGGTCCCCCGACGGCTCGCGCCTCGCGGTCTCCGACCGCGCCCGCAATCGCCTTCACCTGCTTCCCGCCTCCGGCGCCGGTCTTCGGGCCGAAGTCCCGCTCCAGGGCTCGGCGCGCGGGGTCGCGTGGAGCGGCGCCAGGGTTTGGGTGGCTGAATACGATGCCGGCACCGTCGCCGAAGTGGATGCCGCCTCCGCCAGGATTGTCCGCCGCCTTGCTGTTGGCCCAAAACCGATGGGCCTCGCCCTCGCCGGCGAGACGCTCCTCGTCGCGGAGTACGGCCTCCACCAGCTCATCGGAGTGGACCTGAAGACCGGCGCCGAACGTTTCCGGCTCCCCGTCCAGCGCCACCCCGTCGCCGTCGCCGCCACGCCCGATGGACGGCTCGCCCTCGCCGCCGGGCTGCTGCCCCCCGGAGCCGCCGGACCGGAGATGGCGGGCGAGGTTGTTCTTGTGGACGTGGCGTTGGGCAAGGCGGTGAAGGTGTTCGTCCTGCCCGACGGCTCCAGCAATGTCCGCGGCATCGCGGTATCGCGCGACGGGCGCCTGGCCGCCGTCGTCCACACGCGCGGGCGCACGGCCCTGCCCACCACACAAATCGACCGCGGCTGGATCAACACCAACGTGATCACTCTCGTGGACCTCCGGGAACGCAAGCTCATCGCCACCTGCGTGCTTGACGCCCCGGCCAAGGGCGCCGCCGATCCCTGGGGCGCGGGATTTCTGCCCGATGGTTCCGTCTGGATCACCCTGGCGGGCGCCGCCGAACTCATGCACTTCGATCTGCCCCGCTTCGAACGGCTGCTCACCGGCCGGGAAACCCTGCCGCCCGAGAAGCAGTGGCCGCCGGGATATTGGGACAGGGGCACGATGCCCCACTCGCGCACCGCGCCGCAGCGCTGGGCGGAAATCGCAAAGAATCCGGAGCTCCGCACGGAGTTCGCCAACAACCTGGCGCTGTTGAGCGGGATCGATCTGACACGCCGTGTCGATCCAGGACTCGCCGGTCCCAGGGCGGTCGCGCCGGATCCGTCCGGGACCCGACTGGCCGTGGTGGCGGCCTTTGACAGGCAGGTGGCGATTGTGGATGCCGGGTCCGGCGCGGTCCTGAACCGGCTCGCGCTCGCGGACGGTCCGGCCCCCGCGCCGACCGCCGCCGAGCTGGGCGAACGCCTTTTCTTCGACGGGCGCGTCTGTTTCCAAGGATGGATGAGCTGCTCCACCTGCCATCACGAGGCGCGGACCGACGGCCTGAACTGGGACTTGATGAACGACGGCATTGGAACCGCCAAGAACACCAAGAGCATGCTCCTCGCGCCGCGCACGCCGCCGATGACATGGACGGCCGCCCGCGAAGGTTGCGAAGAATCGATCCGGAAAGGGTTCCACTTTCTGTTGTACGAACCGGAGGATGCCGAAGCCGCGAACGTGCTCGCCTACTTCGAATCGCTCGCGCCCGAGCCCAGCCCGCACCTCGAACGCGCCCCCGGCGCGGCGCCGGCACTGTCCGCGGCGGCCCAGCGCGGGCGGGCGGCCTTCGAAGACGCCAAGTGCGGCGCCTGCCACAGCGGCGACTTGTTCACGAACCTGAAACCTTACGACGTGGGAACAGGCGGTGTGTTCGACACCCCCAGCCTCGTGGAAGCCTGGCGCACGGCCCCCTATCTCCACGACGGATCCGCGGAGTCCCTGGAGGAAGTCCTCGAACGCGCCGCGAAAAGCGGCAAGCACGGCGCGGTCTTGAATCTGCCGGACGCCCGGCGCCAGGATCTGCTGGCCTACCTCTTGAGCCTGTGAATACCCGCCCCATCCTCAAGATCTTCCTGGCCGCCGCCTGGCTCGCTTCCCTGGGCGGCGCCGCGCCCGCTGGCACGTTCGCCGATGCCGTCCTGCAATCCCGGGACACCTGCGACGACGCCGCATCCGCCAACTCGGCCTTCGCGCGCGTGCGCGAGGCCTTCCCCCTTCACACCCAGAAACTCAAGAAGGACCTGGTGTCCGGGCCGGGCCGGCCTCAAGCGCACGAATTCTTCATGAAGGGCAACCGCGCGGGAATGGAGTCCGCGCTCAACGAGCGATGGATCGGCAGCATCGAAGGCCTCCTGGGCGCCGGGTCTTGCACGGGCATCCGTGCCGCCGCCGCCCGGACCGCCAAGGGCTCCGGACCGGACGCCTCGCGCGCGCGGCTCGACCTGTATTCGGACCTGGTCCATCTTCATCACGCCATCGAGACGCTGGAAGGCGTGAGCGTTCCCTTCGCCCAAGCCAGCCTGCGGCGCATGCCCGGCGCCTCCCCCGTCACCGCGGAATGCCGCGCCTCCGGCCTTGCCGCAAAACTCGAGGCCCTCGCGCCCCGCCACGACGCCGCCCGCGAAAGCGTCCGCCGGGCCGCGTCCGAGAACGTTCCCCTGGATTTTGAAACCGTCCGGAATCTGGAGAAGGAACTTCGGCCGCTGGTGCGCCAGGCGCTGGTCTTCGCCCTCCGCGCCGCGGGGTGCGAAGAGGTCGTGTACGCCGTCCGGTCGCACCATCACAACGGCCATTTCTACGAGAGCATCGGCTACTTCGGGCCGGACGGCCGCTACCTTTACAGCCGGGAAGGCGGGCGGTTGTCGGTCTGGAACCTCAAGACGGACACCGTCCGGGACCTGGTCGCGGACGACAAGGAGGGCGCCGTGCGCGATCCATGCGTCAGCTTCGACGGAAGGAAGATTCTCTTCAGCTGGCGCAAGAGCGGCAGCCACTACTACCACCTGTACACCGTCAACGTGGACGGCGCCGGCCTCACCCAGCTCACGGACGGGGAATGGAACGACATCGAACCGATCTGGACGCCCGACGGCGGGATTGTGTTCGGCAGCACGCGCTGCCACCGCTGGATTCCCTGCAACATGGCCGAGGTCACCAACCTCCACCGTTGCGACGCCGACGGGCGCAACATCCGGATGATCTCCTCCAATGTCGAGACCGAGACCAGCCCGTGGATGATGCCCGACGGGCGCATCGCCTACATGCGCTGGGAATACACCGAGAAAGACCGCGCGGTCTTCCACAATCTCTGGACCGTGAACCCGGACGGCACCAGCCACCAGCTCCTTTTCGGCAACGAATACCATCTCTGGGACGTCTGGAACGATCCCAAACCGGTGCCTGGCACGGACCAGGTGGTGTTCATCGCCCACAACCACGGCGGGGCCGAGCACAAGGGGCATGTCGGCGTCGTGGACCAGCTCGGCGGCCCCAATGACCATCGCCGCATCAACTACCTCACCCGCCCCTACAACAGCGTCGCCGTGCCCTGGCGCGATCCCTATCCCGTCACCCGCGACCTGATCCTCGCCGCCCGCGGCAACGCGCTGGTGGTCATCGACCAGGACGGCCACGAGACCCAGCTCCACCGCCTGCCCCAGGAGAATCTTCTGCTCCACGAACCGCGCAACCTGCGCCCGGAACCGCGCCCGCGCCGCCTCCCCAGCCGCATCGACCTCTCCAAGGATACCGGCGAATTCGTCGTCGCCGACGTGTACCACGGGCGCCACATGGCGGGCGTCCAACGAGGCGACGTGAAGGACATCCTCATCATCGAGGAACTGCCCAAGGCCGTCCACCACGACGGCCACACCGAACCGCTGATGTACAACGGCACGTTCATGCTCGAACGCGTCCTGGGCCGCGTGCCCGTCGAGGAGGATGGCTCGGCCTACTTCGAAGCGCCGCCCTTGCGCAGCCTGATGTTCGTCTTGCGCGACAAGGACGGCATGTCCGTCAAACGCATGCAAAGCTTCGCGACGCTCATGCCCGGCGAACGGGCGGGATGCATCGGCTGCCACGAAGCCCGAACCGAGGTCTCCGCCGGAACCGTCTATCTCAAGGCGCTCGAACGCCCGCCCTCCAAAATCGAGCCGTTCCCCGGCATTCCCGAGGTTTACAGCTACCCGCGCGACATCCAGCCGGTGCTCGACAAGTACTGCGTCTCCTGCCACGACGAGGATAAACGCGAAGGCGGCGTGGTGCTCAACGGGGACATGGAGCTCTGGTTCACGCAAAGCTACGTGGCCCTGCACGCGCGCGATCTCGTGGGCGTCGGCGCCCGCGCCTTGAAAGCCGGCCTCGGCCCCCGCGAGGTGGGTTCCTCGGCCAGCGGCTTGATCAAGCTCATGCGCGGCGGCCACCACGGCGTCGAGGCATCCCCCGAGGACATCCAGAAAGTCGCGCTCTGGGTGGACAGCGCCGGCGTCTGGGCCGGCACCTACGCCGCCGTCAACACCACGCACCCCGCCAACATCCGCTGGGACAAGGTCCTCGGCGCCGTCATCAAGGAGCGCTGCGGCGGCTGCCACATCGCCGAGGGTTACGGCATCGACAAGCATGTGCTGCTCCGCACCGACAGCCCGAATTTCGGCCCCGACACCAACGAAAAGTACGGGTCGCGCTTCAACCTCACCGACGTCAAGCGCTCCCTCCTGCTCCGCGCCCCCCTGGCCAAAGCCGCCGGCGGCCTGGCGCTGTGCAAGGACAAGCAGGGCAATGCGAAGATTGTCTTCGAGAATGCCGCCGACCCGGATTACCAGAAGATGCTCCAGCGCCTCGGCGAAGTCCGCGAAGCGGCCTTGCCCCACCGCCACGACAGGCCCGGCTTCCGGCCCCTCCCCACCTACGCGCGCGAAATGAAACGCCAGGGGCTCCTGCCCCAGGCCTTCGACATCGCCAACGACCCCTGGGACCCCTACGATCTCGACCGTCGTTTCTGGGAGAGTTTCTGGCACAAGCCCCTCCGGACCGCCCGCCCCGAGGCGCCCCAAGAACAGCGCCCGCTCGCCGGCGGCCAGTGACGCCGGAAATCCCCGCCCCCGCGGGCCGGGAGGCGCGCCACCAAAAGGCTTTCCATCGTGCCCGGTTCCGCCTTCACTTCGCTCCTGGATGAACGGCGACGCCTTTGATTTCTTCGTCAAGGGCGGGATTTTCATGATCCCGCTCCTGCTTTGTTCCCTGATCTCCCTGATGATCATCATCGAGCGCGGCCTGGCCCTGCGGCGGACCGAGGTCATCAGCCCCATGCTCTCCGCCGCCATCGAAAGCCTCACCCACCGCGCCCAGGCCCGGTCCCTCGCGGAGATCGTGACGACCGACAAGTCCTCCCTCTCCCGCCTTGTCGCCGCCGCCCTCAACCATATCGAACGCCCGAAACCCGAAAATATGGATTCGGTCCAGATGCAGGCCCGCCACGAGATTCTCCTGCTGGAGCGCGGCCTCGTCATCCTGGAAATCATCGTAGGCGTCGCCCCGCTTCTCGGGCTTCTCGGCACGGTGTCGGGCCTGGTCACCATCTTTGGGGGCATGGACGCCAAAGGCATCGCCTCCCAGGGGATGGCCATTGCGCGCGGCATTTCCGAGGCCCTCAACACCACCGTCGCCGGGCTGGTCATCGCCATTCCCTCCCTGACCTTTTGGGCCTATTACACCAAGAAGATCGAAACCCTCGCCGCCGAGATGGAAGCCCTCTGCGGCGAGCTGCTCACCAAGCTCTACCGCGATTCCGGCGACGAACCCGCCGCCGGCAAGGCGTGACGCCCCCCAGGAACCCCGCGCATGCAATTCCAACGCCGCTCGCGCCGGCCTCCGTCGATCAACATCGTCTCCCTGATCGACATCCTCACGCTGCTCCTGATCTTTTTCACCGTCACCACCACCTTCCGCGTGGACCAGCCCGCGGTGGAAATCAAACTCCCCGATTCCAAAACCGCCGCCCCCGTTGAGCAGGACCTGCGCCCCGTTCTTGTCTCCGTTTCCGCCGACAACCAGGTCTTCGTCGGCGAGGACGCCGTCCCCATGGAGCAGCTCCCCGCCAAACTGCGCGCCATGAAAGCCGCGCGCCCCGACGCCCCGTTCGCGCTGCGCTCGGACGAAAAGGCGGACTTCGGCCCCATCCTGAAGGTCTTGGACGCCTTCAAGGAAGCCGGCATCGAAAACGTCCCGGCCTTCACCCAGCCGCCGGAGCCGTAACGCGGGGTTTCCGGTGGCTACGGACCCGTTTGGTAAAGGTCGAGTATCTGCCCCGCCGGAAGCGCCCGGTCGTAGATCACGACATCGTCCATCAGCCCGTCGTATTCCCTGCTGTAGTGGCGGTCCAGACCCGCGTGCGGGCTGTCGTAGTTGATGCCGAGGTACACCATCTGGCCGCCATAGGTGGGGGCGTTGTTGGTTTGCGCCACCTCCCCGGCAAATTGGCCATTCGTGTAGAACGTTATGACCGCCTGGCCCGCCGTTCGCGTGAAAGTCGTGGCAATGTGCATCCACGTTCCGGGGGGCGTGTTGGTCACGGGCGAGGGGATTTCCGCAGACACGCTCTGGCCGGGCGACCGGTAGCTAAAACCAAACTTCCCGGACGTCAGATGCAATTGAATGCCCCCGGCATCCCAGTCGGTCGAGAGTGTTGAAACGAGCACATCGTTCGCGGCCGTCATGACGTTGGCTGGCTTGACCCACGCCGCGATGGTCGACTCGGGGAGATTGAAGTTGGTGGACCCTGGCACGCGCAGATGGCCGCCGTTGCCGAAGGAGAATCCACCACCGTTCCTGCCCAGGGATGTCCAGGTCGCCCCATGGACAACCGCGTGATGGCCATTGCCGCTGAGGTCGGTGACTGCGCCACCCTCGTCGGCATCGAAACTGTATCGCAGCACCGGCCTTTCCCGGAGAGAGGCATCGGGAAGGACATCCGTGTACGCCAAGCCCACGCGAAGTTCATCGGTGTGGCCAGTGCCGGACTGGAACTCGAACTTATGATAACAGAGGGCATACTCTGGATCGCCAAGGCTGAAGTTGGTCGCGGTGGCGGCCGGCGGACCCGGATCGGTTGCGCCGACGGGCGGATCCACCCACATGTCAACACGATCGGTCTTGTGGGCCGCGCCGCGGGTGATCCGGCCAACCACGAGATGGGTCTCGTTGGGTGGAAACGGGATGCCTGTGTCAACCCATTGCACGCGGTTGGTGTCGTCAACAACGAGCGCGAACTGGGAGTTGGTGGCATTCAAACCGATCCAGGCACTGCCCACCACCTTGAGCCGACCAATCGCCACATGGCAATTCCTTGGCTGGCCGCTGTAGCGAAGCAACGCCGAGTACCACACGACTTGATGGGTCAGGGGCTTGGAGAAATACCGGTCCAAATGGCAGTTGTGCCAGCCGCCGCTGCCCTTGTATTCAAGCACGTTGGACGTCGCGCCAAAGCCCGGATACTCCATCGCGTTGGACGATGCCACCGGGTCGGGCGAGGTGTGGCTCCCGTGCTTGAACCATCCGTTGCTCCAGCCGAACCCTCCATTCGCCCCCACCAAGCTGCCACCCGCCGGGTAGCTGAACGGCTCGTAGGCCAGCAAGTTAGAGCCTGTCATGAACTTTGAATGTGTTTGGCGAGCGATCGGAACATGAGGC
>CAYSZK010000012.1:0-60725 GCA_964435495.1 uncultured Verrucomicrobiales bacterium | reverse complement strand
GCGACCATTGCGTCCAGTTGGAGATTCCGCGGTAGCGTCCGAGAAATCGGAAGGGCCTGCCATGGAAGCGAAATTCGATCGTGCGGGACTCCCACTGTCCTGGAGTATCGTTCTTGCGGTGGCCTGGAACCTTACGACTAGTTGCGGCGCAGTGCTGGATTCCCAGATCGAACCGCGGCCCGAGGAGAACTTCGCCGCGGCGCAGTTCCGGTTGTGGGTGGACGAGGACGCGGGCAAGCCGCCGCAGGCGGTATTGGCGGTGTTCCTCGCGGCCGGCCAAAACGGGCTGCACCTGGCCGATGACCCTTCCTGGCGGACACTGGCCTCGCGGCTGGGTTGCGCCCTCCTCGCCGGGCATTTTGTCGAGCACGACGACGCCACCCGCCGATGGGACCGCGCCAGCCACGGAACCGGCCGCGCGCTTGTCGAGGGGCTCATGTCGCTGGCGGGACAGTTGGACGGCAAAACCGGAGAATGGCTTCGCCAGGCGCGGCTGATCGTGGTCGGAAATTGCGCGGGCGGCCAGTTCGCCTATCACTTCGCGGGATTTGCGCCGGAGCGCGCGGCGGGTTTCGCAAGCGTCAAGGGCGGCGGCTACCATCAGGCGGACGCCGCGGCAGGCGCGGCTAAAGTTCCTGGCCTGTTCATCACGGCGGGGGACGAGGAAGGCTACAGGCGGGAGAATATCCTGAAGGTCTTCGAGGCCGGACGAAAAGTTGGCGCGCGGTGGACGCTGGCGGTGGAACCGGGGCACGGCCACGATCCGCGCCCGGCTGCGCCGTTGTTGGCGGCGTTTTTGGGGGCCGTGTTGCCCGTGGATAACGCCGGGCCGTCCTCCCATGATCTGGAAACGGATGCGGGCTTCCAGGAAGAGCTGCGCCGGTTCCGAGCCGGGGAGCCGCTCGTTGCGCCCGTGGCGCTTTGCTTTGACTCCAAGGAGGGGTTGGACCCGGCCGATGTCGCGCCTGGGGACCTGCAGTTTGGCGATGTGGATTTGGAGAACGCCACAAATTTCCCTTTTGCGGAGGTCCGCGTCTCACGCAAGCCCGGTGCCCCTTCCTTTGACCGTGTCTGGGTCCCTGGAGGCGGGCCATGGAGCGCGGAGGTTGTGGAGGAGAGCGCGGATGCGTGGCGGGTGCGCGTCGCGTTCCGTCCAGACCGGCAACTGCCGCTGGGCGCGTTTCACGGAATCCTGCCACTGCGGTTTTCGGACCGGGGCCGGACCCTGCTCGCCGCGCGCAGCGTTGGGGTGGGCGCCAATCTTGTGGGTCCCGTGCTGGTGCGTCCGGCGGGTTTGTATCTTGGCAGGCTTGGGGCGGGCGAGACGCGGGAGGAGGTGCTCCGAGTATCGTCGCGGTCGGGCGAGGCGGTCCGTGTGGTGGGCGTGGAAAGCAGCGCACCGGAGTGGGCGCGGGCGGAGGTGGACTCCGGGGACTCCGGTGGCGCGCCGGAGGTGGCGGTGCGCTGCCGGTTTCATGCGGGCGCGGACGTGCCTGCCGGGGGGTTGACGGCACAATTTCGCCTTCGGGTGGAGGCGGAGAACAGCAACAGGCCATGGGACCTGGTGGTCCGGGTGGCGGGATGCAAACAACAGCAATCAGCAGCAGCAACACAAACAACGAAAAAAGAAGGAGAACAGAAATGAAACAGGAGAAGCGTTGGAAGGAAAGAGTGGCGGTGGCGGTTCTGGCTGGCGCCGCGTTGGTGGGCGTGCCTGGCATGGTCCAAGCCGACGGGTCGCGGGGGCCGAATACATTGGAGTGTCCGATGTCAACGTGTGTGTTCACGCATACGGTTTACAACCCAGCCACGCAGAGGTGGGAACCGGTGACTTGGCGTGTCACCTGCTCGAACACGCGTCCGCGTGCCAGCGCGGGTACGCAGTATGTGAGCGCGGGTTCCTGCGGTTCCTGCACCGACCCGCATGACGGGAAGTCTTATGGGTGCAGCGGCGACATGTCGGGTGGCCCGAAGGAGTAAACCCAGGTGGTGATGGGCGCAAGCTGATCCGTGGGCGCGGTGGCCAGATGCCCAGCAACCCCGGGCTGGCGGCGCCCATCACCTATTTTGAACCCAAGAATGCGGAACAGTCTCCTATGAAACACACATTCAGATGCGTGGGCCGGCTCGGCGGGGCGGCCCTTATGCTGCTTTGTCCCCTTGCGCCCGCGGGGGCGCGGTCGCCGGGCGAAGCGGAGTGGGAGCCGTCACGCCCGCCTTCCCACCGCGCAATCCCGCCGCCCAAAGCGCTCATGCGGCCGGAAGACCAAGCCAGGTGGCAAGAGATCGTTTCGCGGCTTCGCGAACATGTCGCGGGCATCACGAATGCGTATTTCGAGGTCGAGCACGTGCTCAAGAACGCGCGACAGGAGACCGGCCCCCTGCCCGTGCCGTTCCGCAAGGTGCGCATCCGGTATTGGGGCGCCTCGGAGAAGTTCCATTATGAACGCACCGTCCGGGAGGTGGACGGCGCCTTGGTCGAGGCAACCGAGCGCGCGTATGACGGGGTATTCGCCCAGGCGTTGGACGCGAAAGGGATGCTCGACGTGCGCAAAGGTGGGGATCATGTGGCGCAGGAGGTGGAGCAGATGCTGCCCCTGTTTCTGCCGTTTGAATTTTTGCGGCCGGCGATCTACGCGGCGCGCCGGGCGGGACACCAAGCCATTCTCCCAAGGCTCGCGGATCTGGCGGATCCCGGGGTTTGGGAACGGTTCCTTCAGGATCCCGTTCAATTGCAACCCGGCGCAAACGACGCCGCGCTCATTTGCCTCGGCCTGCCGTCGGTGGACCCTTTCCTGGACCTTAACTCGGATGGCCCGGTCGATTTTGAAATGGGACTGGACCCTGCAAACGGGTTTTATCCGGTGCGATGGAAGAAGACGGGACAGCGCGGGGACGGGATAGGCATGTCAATTGAATTCGCGGTTGGCAAGCTCTTGTCCGTGGCCGATTCCTCCGGGCGCCAAAGGCGGTTTCCGGGAGAGTTCACGGTGCGGTTCAAGGTTCGTGATTGGGTGTCGTGGGAACGGGACTCGACCGTAACCGCCGTTCTGTTCAATGACACCGGGTTTTCGTCTCCGTTCCTCATCGACCCCGCGAAGGCAAAAAGCGTATTCGATCTGGACGCCAACCGGATCATCGACGTGCCGAAGTGATCGCCGCGGGCGCGCGGTGGCGCGGAATATCCTTGTCCGTCCGCCCGCGTGCCGCGATGCTGGCGGAAGGGAAACGCGGGGTATTGCATGGAAATGAAACAGGCTTTTGTCATGAGGTCCGGGACCTGTCCGCCTTGGCGCGGGGCTGTGGCGCATTGGCTGGAGGCGGCGGCGCTGGTGGCGATTTCGGTGTGCGCGGCCGGTTTGTCCGTTGCGGCGCGGGGCTGGCCGCCCGTGCCGGCAGTCGGCGTCTTCGCGCCGCCGGTGCTTGAGCCAAACGCGGTGCTGGTGGACGCGCGGTCCGCGGCGCGGTTTGAGGCGGGCCATTACGACGGCGCGATCCGGGTCGCGCAGGATAATTGGGACGCCGGCCTCGAAGCCTTCTTCGCCATGTGGGAGCCGGGGCGGCCGGTTGTTGTGTATTGCGATCCTGGCTGCCATTCCGCGCCCGAGATCGCGCGGCGGCTCCGGGAGGTGGGCGTCGAACCGGTGCGCGTCCTTGAGGGCGGTTTCCGGGAGTCGGCGCGATGAGCGTGGCGTTGGAGATACCGGGCAAGGCGGGCGCGCGGCGGGAGATCGCGCTGGCGCTGTTGCGCGCGTTGCTGGGGGCGGTCTTTGTGTGGGCGGGCGCGGTCAAGGCTGGGGACCCGGCGGGTTTCGCGCGCGACATCGCGGCCTATCGGCTGCTGGGGCCCGGGGCGGTTCCGTTGCTGGCCGCCTGGCTCCCGTATCTTGAGTTGGTGGCCGGGGTTGCGCTCATTGCGGGGGTGGCATGGCGGGGCGCGGTCAGGCTGGCGCTTGGGCTCACGATGGTGTTTGTGGCGGCCCTTGCCAGCGCGTGGATTCGGGGCCTGGACATCTCCTGCGGCTGTTTTGGAGGCGGCGGCAAGGGGCCGATGGCAATCCTCGAAGCGCTGGCAAGGGACGGCGTGTTGCTCGCAAGCGCCGTGGCGCTGTTGCGGCGGCAGACCCCGCGGGAACCGGCGGGCGCGCGCGGGTGAAAGCGGCCACGACGACCGCGACCGCGCCGCGCCTCATTCTTGCGGTGGCGCTCGCGGCGGCGCTGATGATGCGGCAGCTCGCGCCGACAACCGGCGGGCGCGCGGCGACTTTTTGCTATCGGACTTTACATTTAGATCAACCATAAGCATAGTAGGGCCACATGTTTAAGCGTCCATTCTGGCTGGAACGAATCACCAGCGCGTGGAAGAAAGCGTCTATCGTCTGGTTGTGTGGCGTGAGGCGGGCAGGCAAGACGACTCTGGCTGGTTGCCTCGACCCGGGCCGAACCCTGTACCTGAACTGCGATCTGCCTATGGTCGAGGAAATGGTGCGCGATCCCCAATTGTTCTTTCGCGGGTGCTCCAAGCCGGTCGTGGTATTCGACGAGATTCATCAGCTCCGCGACCCGGCGCGGGTGTTGAAGATTGGGGCGGATGGTTTTCCGAAGCAGAAGATTCTGGCCACCGGATCTTCGACCTTGGCCGCGAGCAAGAAGTTCCGGGACACCCTGGCCGGCCGCAAGCGTGTGGTGCGTCTGACGCCGGTTCTATGGGATGAGTTGTCCGCCTTCGGTGTGGCCCTGCCACAACGCCTGTATCACGGCGGCCTGCCGTCTGGGCTCCTCGCGCCGGCAAAGGAGGCCGGATTTTATCGGGAGTGGATGGATTCCTTTTTTGCGCGGGACATCCAGCGGCTGTTCGGGTTTCGGGACATGAACCGGTTCCATGCGTTGCTCGAATATCTCCTGCGCCAAAGCGGCGGACAATTTGAGGTGGCCAAAGCCGCCACGGCGCTGGGCATCACGCGCCCCACAGTGGAGAGCCATGTGCGCGCCCTGGAAATCACCCATGCGGTCACGGTCCTTCGCCCGTTTCACGGCGGTGGCCAGAGTGAAATCGTCAAGCAGCCCAAGCTTTATGGTTTCGACACGGGTTTTGTCAGTTTCGCCCGGGGATGGGACCCGCTTCGTCCTTCGGATCTCGGCTCGCTTTGGGAGCACCTCGTGCTGGAACATCTCCAGGCCCATTTCCCCGATGAGACTCTCATGTATTGGCGGGACAAAGCGGGGCATGAGGTGGATTTCGTGCTGGCCCGCCGCCGGGATGAGGTGGACGCCATTGAGTGCAAATGGGACCCTGGGGCGTTCGACGGTTCGGCCCTTGCCCTGTTCCGCGGATTCTACCCGAAAGGCCGCAACTATTTGGCCACACCCTCCGGCGATCCAGCCTACAACACGCGCCGCAGCGGCATCGAAGTGCGGGTCTGCACGCCAACGGAAATCCGGCCATGAACGCGGAATGTCCCGGAGGGAGGCGGGAATGGATTTGGTAGCCCGCACTCGATCCCCGGCCCGTTTGCGGCTTGGAATGCCAAAGGGCGGCCCCGCCTGCCCGGGCTGTCCGCACCATGGCACAGGGCCCACTTTGCAGCCTGACACCGAAGCCCCCGGAATGAGGGGCACGCTCTGGATTTCCGCGTTGGCAGCCGCGGTGTTCATGCTGTTGACCCGGCCGGGGTTGTGTGTGGAGGAGGCCCCGGCGCCCGCGCCCTTCCAAGCGCGTGTGGGCGAACCGGTGCGTTTGGAGATCGGGGAAATCGCGCCCGAGACGGCGGAAAGGACCGGAGTGCGGTTTTCGGATTTTGCGGGGGACTGGCGGGTCGCGGTCCGGGAAGGACGGCGCGTGCTGGAGGTGGCGCCATGGACCCACAAGCCGGGACGGATCAACGGGGAGGTCCAGATTTTCGACGGCGCCAACGCCCTCGGCGGCCCTGTCCGGGTCAGTGGCGAGGTGGCGGCGTGGGTTCGCGCGAGTCCGCCGCGGATTTTCCTCGGGAGCACGGGGCACGGCGCGCCGTTTGACGCGGTCCGGGAGTTCGCGGTCGAGCTGGTGGCGGAAGGCGGGGCGCGGGTGACGGGCGTGGATTTCGTGGGAATACCGGGGGGCGTATGGGAACGGGCGGGCGCGGCCGGGATCATCCTGCGCTTTGCGCCGGCGGCGGTGGCGGACGGCGTGCCGTATGGCGCGCTGGCGCGGAAGCTGGTACGCCTGCGGACCGACCATCCCCGGCAGCCGGAGCTGTTGTTGCCGGTGACGGCGATGGTGTCGGTGAACAGCGAAGGGCGGGACTACAACGGGTTCCGGTTCAAGGGCGCGCCGAGGTGGCAGGGGTGGTGGGGAACGCCAAACATTGCCGCGGCGGCGGTTGCGCCCGCGGCGCTGCTGCTGCTGGGGGGCGCACTGGCGGCGGCGCGGTTGCGGGGGCGGGCGCTGGCGGTTGTGGCGGGAACTGTTCTGGCCCTAGGCGCGGGCGGGTGTCTTTGGCTCCTGGCGGCGACGTATTCGCGTGGGGGATGGATCGCGTTTGGCGCGGGGGCGGCGGCCATGGCGCTGGCGGGGGCGTGGCGGAGGATGGGATTCTGGGCGGGCGTGGCGGCGTTTGCGGTATTTGTGGCGGCGCAGCCGCATGGCGCCGAGCGGGCGGCGTCAGCCTCCGACATCGAGGGCGACCGCTCGATCCGGCACCGGCTGTGGCTGTGGCAGGCGGCGTTGCAAGCCGCGGCCGAGCATCCCTGGGGCGGCGTTGGCGCCGGGAAATTTGGGGAGGCCTTCGACAAAGTGTACCGGCGGCAGGAGCACACGGAGACCTATTCGACAGCGATCAATGATTACCTGACGGTGGCGGCGGAGCGCGGGATCGTGGCGGGATTTGGGCTGGTGGCGGGGGCGGTCTTGGGTGTGTGGGCCGGGATCGCGGCGGCGAGGGGCAACGCCGGCGCGCCGGCGGCGGGTTGCGCGGGGGCGTGGGCGGCGTCGTGTGTCGCGGCGTGGTTTTCGTCGGTCACATTTTCGTGGCGCGTGGCGCCGGCGCCGCTGCTGGCGGGTGCGGGGATTTTGGTGTTTGGCATCATGGCCTGTGTGCGGGCAGGGAAACCGTGGCGGGGCCGGATGGCGCGGGTGTTGGGCGGCTCTGTCGCGGCTGGCGTTTTGCTGCTGGCGTCCGCAACGGTGTGGGCATTGGCCGAGTGGCCGGAGCGGAGGGATGCGCCTGCGCCGGGTGCGGGACCGGGTGGCGCGGTTGGAGTCTGCGGCGGGAGGGCGGTGGCTTATTCTCCCCGGTGGCGCAAATCGCGGGGCGTGGTGATCTATTTGGGAGACGCTGGCGAGGAGCCCGAGTCGCTGGCGCGGTGCGCGTTGCGTCCGCTGGCGCAGCGGGGCTGGGAGGTGTTGTGCTGGCGGCAGCCGGCGGCGCTGGCCGACGCGGTTGCGGACGCGGTGGCCGCAGCCGAGGCAATCAGCGCGCGCGGCGCGGGGCCTGTCCGGTTCGCGGGTCATCGGACGGGCGGATGGGTGGCGTTGTTGGCGGGCGCCCGGGCCGGGGAGGGATTGGGCGGCGTGGCCGCGGTCCTGGAGGCGCCACCGTCCACGCCGTTCGGCGATGAACCTTTCCGAAGGCGCGGGGGACGGGTGTTGGTTGCGCATCATCGCGATGACGCGGAGGCCCCTATGGCCTGGGCGGGGGAGTTGCGGGACGCGCTGGCGGGCGCCGGGTGGGAGGTTGGGGTCCGGCTATTGGACGGCGGGTATTCGAAGGAAAGCCCGCGCTGGCTGGAGTGGATTAGCGCGGCGGACGGGTGGTTCGGGGGCGGGGATTGATTATTTGGGGGCGTGGCGGACTTCTTTGGGGAACGGGCCATTCATGGCATGACTTGCAAGCCCGCCGCCGAGGCCAGCTTTCGCTGGCGTGTGTCGAAGGAGAGAAACCGCCGCGCGTTGGCCAGCATCGCCGCCGCCACGTGCAGCGTGTCGGACGACCGGCTCCCGATCCGCTCGGCATGGGCTTCGCTCAGGAGTTCGGCCTGGCGCAGGGCATCCGTCCATGGCAAGGCGACAGCGGCCAATTTGCCGGCCTCCATGGCCTCATCAATCCGCCGGATTGCCGCCGCTCGTGCCGGCTTGTCAATCTCCCCCCGGTGGACGCGGAGCCGCAGCCCGTTGCGGACTTCCAGCCGATGCAAAGGATTGAAGGCGAGAACCGCGGGATGCCGGGCGATGAACCGTTTTGCCGTGTCCGAGTTGCCGTCCTCCACCAACAGCGACATCAGGAAAGAGGAATCCGCATAGATTCCCTCCGGGGTCATAGCCCGCCCCGCATTGCATCGTAAAACGCCTGTGTCTCCTCCTTGTTCAATCTCCGCTTTGAGGGAATCGGCGGGTTTGCCTTCAACCACGCCGCCCAATCCGGCCTGCGGGGCCGCGCCGTCCGGGCCGGGGCCAGCGTCGCGAAGGCCACACCGTTGCGTGTGATGGTGACCCGTTCGCCGTCCTCGATCCACTTGGCCACATCGGCAAAGCGGTTGCGCAACTCGCGGACGGTCGCGGTTCTCGGATCTTGGATCGCGGTTTTCATGTTGTTACACACCCAGCGTATCACGCGCGGTTCCCCCGTGTCAATCGCCCCGATTGGGCCCGATTGGGCAGGGGCGCGCGGGGGGGCGGAGGATTTCTCCACGGCGGCGGGCGGGCGGCCTCGGGGGCGGGGATTGATCATTCGCGGGAGCGCAGGCGCTGCCGCAGCTCTTTGAGTTGATCAAGCACCTCCGGCTGCCCTTTGAGATCAAGGAGTGGGGCCAGTTGCCGGTGGATGTAGCGCCAGTCCAGGGAGTTGTCTCCCTGGCGTACAATTGTCATCTCGACATCCCGCCAATCCAGGGGGCGTGCGGCAAAGGTCTTGAAGACGATCAAATCCTCGGGCGAACATACGCGGAGACGGATGCCCGGAAGCAGTTCCAGATCGCGTGCGCGTGCCACGGCTTCGGCTTCGAAAGGGAAGGCGCCCAAGGCGATGTCGATGCCGATGCCGCCCTTTGTCTGCGCCAGAAGCACGCGGCGGGCCACCGCAAATTCGCGGGCATCGGGGATGCGTGGTTCCATCCAAGGCAGAGCCAGAAGGCTGTCGATGAAAGTCTCCTCGGTCCCGAAACCGGTGAGGAGCGTAAGATCCACGTCGTCGGTTACGCGGGGTTCGCTCCAGCATTGGACCGCGAGGCCGCCGATGAAGCAGAATCTCCAACCCATTGCGGTGCAGAACTGCTGCAACGTCTGGGCTGCGCCAAGAACGTCGTTTGGGACCACCTCCCCGGCGGGCGCTTCGCTCACGGCCGCCGGCCCCTGGCAAGTATGGCGTGGAACTCGACCAGTCCCGAAGTGGCCGATGGCGGGTGAAGGCGGACAGCCGCGTTGAAGAGCCGGTTGAGCCGGCGCATGGCGCTCGCGGTGTCCGTCGAACGCACGCGCCTCCTGCGCTCGGCATCGAGAAACCGGCCTGTTTGTTCCCACCCCGCGATGTAGCCGGCCAACCGCTCGCGAAGACCGTTCTCCATCATCAACGGACAATATCGCCATTCGAATGGCGCCGCAAGCCGGCATGGCGGCCGGCTTTGCCGGCGCAAGCGGTGCCAAGGGCCCGTTTGCGCCAGCGACGCGAAGGGCGCGGGGAGGAATCGGATTCCGCCTTCAGGACCCCGGGTTTTGGCTCGTAGAACGACCGGGTTTCGGCTAGGCGCCATCGATGCGATGGCATGGCGGGCGAAAGGCGCCGGGCGCGTGAACGATCCCTCGGGGACGCGCGTGTGGGTGTGCGGCGGGGCGCGGTTCGAGTTCGGGCCGCCGGTGGTGATGGGGATCGTGAACGTGACGCCGGACTCGTTCTCCGACGGGGGGCATTTCGCAGGACCGGACGCGGCGGCGGCGCACGCGCGGGCGGAGGCGGCGGCGGGGGCTGCGATCCTTGATATTGGCGGGGAATCAACGCGGCCCGGATCGAAGCCGGTGCCGGAGGCGGAGGAATTGCGGCGGGTGCTGCCGGTGTTTGAGGCGCTCAAGGGCACGGCCATGGTGCTGTCCGCGGACACTTCCAAGGCGGCGGTGGCGCGGGCGGCGCTGGCGGCGGGCGCGGCGATTGTCAACGACGTGAGCGGATTGCGCGATCCGGCGATGGCGGAAGTGCTGGCGGATTGCGGGTGCGGGTACGTGCTGATGCATTGCCAGGGGACGCCGGAGACGATGCAACGGGCGCCGCGTTACGCGGATGTGGTGGGGGAGGTGCTGGCGTTTCTGGAGTCAGGCCTGGAACGGCTCCAACGCGCCGGGGTGGCGCGGGAGCGCGTGGCGCTGGACCCGGGGATTGGATTTGGGAAGACCTGGGCACACAACCGCGCGTTGTTGCTGGGGCTGGAGCGGTTCCGGGCACTGGGGCGGCCCGTGCTGGTCGGTGTGTCGCGGAAAAGTTTTGTGGGTGCGGTGACGGGAACGCCGGTGGAGGCGCGGTTGGGCGGGACCGTGGCGGCGGAAGCGCTGGCGGTATGGCACGGGGCGGACGTGGTGCGGACACACGAGGCTGGGCCGTCGGCGCAAGGGGCGCGGATGGCGTGGCGGACGCGGTTTGGCGAAGGGCCTTGAGGCCGCGGGGCGGTGGGCGCGGGCGGAGAATCGGAGTATCCGCCGCCACGGAATTTGCTTGCCTCCGGCCATCCGCGTGACGAACGTTCCCGGCGTTATGACGGTTCTCCGGATTCTTTTCCCGGCTGCGGTGTGCGCGGCCACGGTGGTGTGTCTGGCCGCGTGCGGCGGTCCCGGCGCGAAGGCGGCCAAGGACGCGGAAACCCTGATGGAGCACGGAGAGCTCAACAAGGCGCTGGAGGCGGTCAACGCGGGGTTGAAGACCGATCCCAAGAACAAAGCGCTGCACCGCCAGGCGATCCTGATTCTTTTGAAAGCCGGCAAGCACGACCGCGCCTTCGAGCAATACAACAAGTTCAACAAGGAAGTGTTCAAGAACGAGCCCGTGTTTGTGAACGCGCTGGGCAACAAAGACGCCGCGATTCGTGCCGCGGCCGCGCACGCCCTGGCGTACGCCAAAGACCCCCGGAGCCTCGGCGCCCTCCAAAAAGCCGCCGCCGATCCCAACGACGACGCCCGCGCCGCGGCGGTCGGCGCCATTGGGCAACTCCGCGATCCCAAAGCCGCCCCGGTGCTCGCCGAGAGCCTCAAGGACAAGAACTGGCTGGTCCGCGGCGAAGCGGCGGCGGGCTTGGGCCGCATCGGCGATCCCAACGCGGTCACCCTTCTCTTCGGCGCGTTATCCGACAAGGACGATTATGTGCGCAACGCGGCGTCCACGGCGCTGGTGGACCTCGTCGGCACCAACAACGCGGCGCTGTACGAGAAGCAGTTGGAGGGCGGAGCCCCGGCGGCCCAGGCGACCGCCGCGCTCGCCCTCGCCCGCATCGGCAACCTCAAGGGCGCCCCCATTCTCCTGCGGGACATGAAAGACGCCTCCCTGGACTTTGCCCACCGCACCAAGTGCGTCGAACGCCTCGCCCGCAGCCGGGACAAGGCCCTGCTGCCGGAGTTCCAGGCTTTGCTGGGCGACAAAGACCCCGCCATCCGCATCGTCGCCGCCGCCGCGCTGCCCGTGATCCCCGACCCCAGTTCGGTCCCGCTTCTCAAGAAAATCGCCGCCGACTCGGCCAGTCCGGCGCGCCTCCGGGAAACGGCCCAGGCCGCGGCGAGCCTGATCGAGCGGGCCCTCGCCGCATCCGCCAAACCATGACCCGCCCGGCGGCCCCCCGCGCCGCCGTCCGCGTGGCCCCCCTGCCATGAGCCATCCCGGCGGCGCCCTGAGCCCGCTGCAACTGGAACGCGCCCTGCGCCGCAACATTGTCGCCGGGGCGTTCGGCACGCTCTTTTTCGTTTTCGTCTGGCCGCAGTTCCTCACCTCCTTTGTCGTCCTGCTCGGCGGCTCCCCGTTTCATGTCGGCCTCATCACCACCCTTCCCCTCCTTGCGTTTCCGCTTCAGATCGTCTCCGCCCTGCTTGTGGAACGCCTTCCCAGCCGCCGCCTGTACTGGTGCTGGCTGGCCAGCATCCACCGGTGCGCGTGGTTCCTGATCGCCTTGTGCGCCTGGGCCGCCGGCCGCTGGTGGCCCGACTGGGCGCTCGGCGCCTTTTTTGTCCTGTTCTTCTTCAGCCACGCCACGGGTTCGCTCTCCGCCCCGGCATGGTTTTCGTGGATGGCCGACCTCGTGCCGCCGGACCGCGCCGGACGGTTCTGGGCCAAGCGCGCCATGTGGCACCAGAGCGTCGCCATGTGCGGCGTGCTGGTCGGGCGGCTTGCCGACGTGTTCCCGCCCGGGGAACTCTGGCCGTTTGCGCTTCTTTTCTTTGTGGCCGCCATCGTCGGCCAGGCCGACATCTTCGTCCACGCGTCGATCCCGGAACCGCCGATGCAGCGCAGCGAAAAGCCGCCGCGCCCCGCCGACCTCGCCGCGCCGCTGGCCGACCGCAATTTCCGGAGGTTCCTCACGCACCAGTGCTGCCTCAACTTTTCCGGCAACGTCGCCAACGCATTCCTCGCCCTTTTCTTCCTGGAACATCTCCGCCTTTCCCAGTTCCAGATTTCGCTGTTCATGGCGGTCATGCTTCTGGTGCGCATGGGCGTCGCCCGGTTCTGGGGGTTCCTGTGCGACCGTTTCGGCAGCCGGCCCGTGCTCTCCCTCTGCGACCTCGTCCTCTGCTTCTTCCCGGCGTCGCTCATCGTCATCCCGAAAGACCACGCCTTCGCGTACATCCTCGGCGTCCACGCCGTCGCTGGCCTTTTCAATATCGGCATCGAGATCGCCGCCCACAACTTGCTCCTCGGCCTCTCGCCCCGCAAGAACAAGTCCCTGTTCGTCGCCGCCTTCTTTTCCGCCTTCGGCCTGGTCGCCGCGCTCGGGCCGCTGGCGGGCGGCGCGCTCCTCAACGCCGTGGGCGAGCGCACCTTCCAGACCGGTCCCTTCGCCTGGGGCCGGTTCGAACTCCTTTTCCTCGCTTCCTTCCTCCTCCGGTTCGCGAATCTGCCCCTGGGCTTCTTCATCCGGGAACCGCGCAGCAAAGGCACCGGCATCCTCGTCCGCCGCCTGATCGAAAGCAACCCGTTCCGCGTTGTCCATTATTCCTATGTCCTGTCCGGCCCCAGCGGCCACGGCCAGCGCATCGAGGCCGTCGAAGCCCTTGGCCAGGCCCGCAGTTCCATCGCCACTTCCGACCTCATCACCGCCCTCCAGGACCCCAGCCTCGACGTCCGGCGCGAAAGCGCCCGCGCCCTCGGGCGCATCGGCGACGCCGAAGCCGTCGAACCCCTCATCCAGGCCCTCCAAACCCCGGAAACCATGATCGCCGACGAGGCCGCCCGCGCCCTGGGCCGCATCGGCGACCGCCGGGCCGCCCAAGCCCTGATGGACGCCCTTCAGGACCCCCAGGCCCGCCGCGAAGCCGCCCAAGCCCTCGGCGACCTCGGCGATCCCGCTTCCGTCCCCGCCCTTCGCGCCCTCTTGTCCAGTCCCACGGAGGATTCCATGACCAAAGTGCTCGTCGCCGAAGCCCTCGCGCGCATCGGCGAGCCCGCGGCCCTCGAACATGTTGTCCCCCTCCTCGCCAACACCCGCCAGCCCATCCTCCGCGGCCAGCTCGCCCTTGCCGTCGCCAGGTTCTTCGGCGATCATGAGCGTTTCTACCGCCTCCTCCACCGCGAGCTGCTTGTCCCAGGCGCCGCCCTTTCCGGCCAGGTGGAGGATCTCGTCCGCGACCGGGACACGCCACCGGCCGCGGCCGCGCTCGCGCGCGAGGGCCTGGCCCATTACCAGCGCAACGAATGGAGCGACGCCGGCGTCCGGTTCATTTGCGCGGCGCTCGTCCTCCGCGGGCGCATCGCGGACCCCCCGCCCGAACCTTCCACCGACCGCCTTGTGGGCGAAGGAGTCCAGGCCCTCGCGCGGCTGGGCGACGAGTCATCGCTTTCCGGGCGCGACCGCGTTTTCTGGTGGGTATCCGGCCTGCTCACGGCCGGCCACTTCAGCCGCCGCCACGAGTTCGGCCAGGAGGAAGCACTGCTTTGCTTCTTTTTGATGGACCGCGCCGGGGAACAGGACACCCCGGATTCGGGCGGGCAGCCGCCCGAGACCGGGGGTGCGCATCCCTCCGCGTAACCCGCTTCGCCCCAAGCCGATTCCGGCCCTGTCACCTTGCGCGGCGGAGTCGGTATTCTTCCATGTATGAAACCCGCAATCGGCATCCTCGCCGCGCTTCTCGCGCTCGCTGTGCTTGGCCTCGTCTATTTCGTGCTGGATGCCCGCAACGCCCGTGCCGACCTCGCGCGCCTCACCGCCGAAACCGACACGAAAATTCAGGCCGCCATCGACCGGACCAAGGCCGAAGGCGCCACCAAGGCCCGCGAAGACCGCGCCCAGCTCGAACGCCAGATCGAAAAGCAGATCGCGGAGAAGCTCGCCGACATGAAGGCCCGGCTGGCCGCCGCGGAACGCAAGGCCGCCGAGCAGGGAAAAGCGTCCGGCGACCTCGCCCGGAAACTGGGCGGCGAAAAGGCCGACCTCGAAAAACGGCTCAAGACCGCCGGCCAGACCCCCCAGGAACTCAAGGTGGCCGAGCGCGGGGGCGGCCTTGAAATCACCGTGGCCGACCGCGTCCTGTTCGATTCCGGGTCCGCGACCCTGCGCCACGAGGGGCGGGACGTCCTCCGAAAGATCGCCGAAAGCCTGCGCAACGACCCTGGGCGCGGCATCCGCGTGGCCGGCCACACCGACAGCCGTGCCATCCGCGACGAATTCCGCGGCGTGTTCGACAGCAACTGGGAGCTGGCCTCGGCGCGCGCGACCGCGGCGGTCCGTTTTCTTCAAGACGCCTGCGGCCTGCCGCCGGAGCGCCTTGCGGTCCAAGCCTTCGGCCCCGGCCAACCCGTCGCGTCGAACGACACCGAGGAAGGGCGTGCCCAAAACCGGCGCATCGAAATCCTCATCGCCCCGGCCACGCCTCCGCCGCGCTGACGCGCGCCGGGGGGACGAATCTCTCACGGGGCACACGGAGGGCACGGCGGGGGGGGAGTCTCTCGCGGAGACGCTGGAACGCGGAGAGGGGGGAAGCCGGGGGACGGGGGACGGAGCACTTTGATGGACCAACATGTTAAGCGGCGGGACGCCGCTTCCACTTTCGAATCACGCCACCTCCCGCGCCAAGGCGCGTTGGCGGGCAATGAATTGGATTGCGGCGGCGGGGGGGCGTGGGCTAGAAGATTCGAGCGATGGACAAGGTGATGATTTCTCCGAAGGCTGGGCATCAGGGGATCGGGGCGGGCGTTTGGAATTTGGGGGCGGGCCGGGACCCGTTTGGGGGTCCGACGCGGGAGGAGATTCCGATGCTGGACCGGCTGCCGCTGCTGGCGGATGCGGGGATCACGTACGTGGAGGCGCACGACGTGGAGATACCGGCGGCGCTGGTTCCGGAGGCGAAGAAGCGGGCGGAAGCGCTGGGATTGAAGTGGGGGATGTACACCCCGTCCTTTTTCGCGGACACAATTTTCAAGGATGGGGCGATGACGTCGAACGACCCTGCGGCGCGGCGGGCGGCGCTGGAGAACGCGAAACGGGCGGTGGACATGACCGTGGAGCTGGGGGCGCCGTTGATGGTGTTTTGGAACGGGCGGGAGGGGTTTGAATTTGCGCTGGCGAAAGACGGGCGGGAGGCGTTCCGGCGGATGGTGGACGGGTTCAACGCGGTGGGACAGTACGCGATGGAGAAGTACGGGAACAACGCGCCCCGGTTCGCGATTGAGCCCAAACCGAACGAGCCACGGGCGAACATGTATCTGGCGACGGTGGGCGAGGTGCTGTACCTGATCAGCCGTCTGGATCCGGGGGTGGGGGCGCGGTTCGGGGTGAACCCGGAGACGGCGCACAGCCGGATGGCGGGGCTGGACTATGTGTGGGACGTGGAACTGTGCCTGGAGGCCGGCAAGCTTTTCCACATCCATCTCAACGCGCAAGACACGATGCGGTACGACCAGGACCTGCCGTTTGGCTATATCGAGCCGTTGAAGGACATGGCATTGTGCGCGGTCTTGCAGGACGCGAAGTGGGAGGGGATTCTGGCGTTTGACGTGAAGGCGCCGCGGACCGACCGGCAAGAGCGGGTGGCGGACGTCCTGGCGACAAGCGCGGCGAATCTCCAGCGCCTTTGGAAACGGGCGGCGGCGGTGGACCGCGCGAAGGTGCGCGGGTTCCGGGAGTCCGGGGAGTACACCGCGCTGGCGGGGTACCTGGCGGCGTGCCTGTACTGACCTGACGCGGAGTTGACGCCGCGGCGGGGCGGCGGCGAGACTGGAGGGGCGGTGGTGGACATGCGGCGGACGATGGACATCTTCGGCACGCAGGCGCAGGCCAAACTGCGGACGGCACAGTTGCAGGCCTATTTTCACGCCACCGTACTTTTGTTCATTGGGTTGTTCTACCTGGTGGCGGCGTTTTTTTTCATCCGCCCGTATGATCTCCAGCGGCTGATGGACGGGAATCCGGGCAAGTTCCGGGCGTTGGTGGACCAGTATTTGCCGACGGGCTTCGTGCTGGTGTCGGAGAATCCGTGGTCGCGGCCGTGGTGGAATCCGGCGTTGTTCGCGGCGGTGGCGCTGGGCGTGGGCGGCACGATTTACACCTGTTCCGCGGTGAAGCTGGCGGCGCTGCGGCGGGCGGGCGGGCGCGGGGTGGCGGAGGGCTTGGGGTGCGAAGCGCTGAATCCGCGCTCGCCGAATCCGGCGGACCGCGCGCTGTGGAACGTGGTGCAGGAGATGGCGGTCGCGTCGGGAATCCGTCCGCCGTCGGTGTACGTGATGGAGCGCGAGCCGGCGGCCAACGCATTTGCGGCGGGGGACGGGGAAGCGGACGCGGTGGTGGGGGTGACGCGCGGGGCGCTGGAGTTGTTCACGCGCGAAGAGATGCAGGGAGTAGTGGCGCACGAGTTCAGCCACATCCTGAACGGGGACATGCGGTTGAACACCCACCTGATCGGGGTTTTGTATGGATTGATGGTGGTGTCGGATTGGGGGGAGCGGATGGTGCAGGCGGGAATCGGGGAGGGGGACGAAGAGGGGCAGATGCGTTCGTTGGGGCCCGCGGTGATGGTGCTGGGCTGGGTGGTGCAGGGGGTGGGCGGCCTGGGCCTCTTTGCGGCGCAGATCATCAAGGCGGCCATCTCGCGCCAGCGGGAAATTTTGGCGGACGCGGCGGCGGCGCAGTTCACGCGGCATCCGGAGGCGCTGGCGTCGGGTCTGAAGAAACTGCTGGCGCTGCAAACCGGGACGTGGATGCACGCGGCCGGGCGCGGCGCGGTGAGCCACATGTTTTTCGCCAACGGCCTGCGGGGCTTCGACGCCGGCCTGTTTTCGACCCACCCGCCCCTGGAACTGCGAATCCTGGCGTTGGACCCGGCATGGGACGGTTCCCTGCCCGAGGTTGACCGGCCGAGTGTGCGCGTGCTTCGCCCGGGCGAATCGCTGGAGCGCGCGGTTACGGCGGAGCAGGGGCGGCTGGTGGAGAACCGGATGGCCAGCGAATTGGCGCGGTTGATGTCGCCAAAGGGAACGGGGCGGACGGCGCCGATGGCCGCGGGCGCGGAGCGGGTGCCGGGCGAGATGTGGGAGATTGCCCGGACGACGGACGGGGCACCGGGGCTGGTGTACGCGATGTTTGCGGATGCGGCCGGGGGACGGGCGGCGTTGCGGGCGATCGAGGGGAGATGCAAGGAGGCGGAGCGCGACGCGGCGCGGGACCTGCTGGAGGCGGTGAAGGCGCTGCCTGGGCCGGGGGCTTTGGCCTTGCTGGACACGGCGCTGGATTCCGTGCGGTGTTCGGGGGCGGAGGGATTCCGCGTGTTCGAGGCGTGCGCCGGGGAATTGCTGGCGGCGAACACGGGCTTTGGCTGGTTCCACCAGGCGGCGTGGCAGCGGATTCAGCGCCGGCTTGCGCCGTATTTCCGGAATCCGTTTCCGGCGGCCATCACACACCGGACCATTGAGGAGGTGCTGCCGGAGGCGGCAATCCTTGTGTCGGCGCTGGCGTGGACGCGGGGCGGCGGGGAGGCGGCCCAGGCCGCGTTTGCGGAGGGGTTTGCGGCTCTGAAGGCATTTGGGCAGGCGGGGGTTCTTGCGTCCGGGCGCGACTGCGGTTTTGAGGCGGCGGCGGGGGCGCTGGAGAGGATCGCGGCGGCGGCGGATTACCTGCGGCAGGATGTTGTGGAGGCGTGCCGGGTGGCGGGGGGCTGGCCGTCGCCGTCGGACGAGGCGCGGGTGATGCTGGAGGCGATCGCGGGGACGCTGGACGTGCCGCTTGGCGCAGAGGGGACGGGAGTGGCGGTTTGAGGGCGGGCCGCATGGGGCGGGGGGCCTGTCGGGGTGTGGACGTTTTTGGGGGCTTGCTCGGGGAATGGGAGGGCGTATAGCGTCCGCGGATGCAACGGGTGAGTATGGACGAGGTTCGGGCGCTTTTGGCGGAGAGCTGCATGTTGCAGACGCCGGTGGCGGAGATCGCGGAGGACGCGCCGTTGTTCGGGCCTGGCGGGGTGGGGCTGGACTCGATTGACGCGCTGCAACTGGCGGTGGCGGTGGAACAAAAGTTTGGAGTGCCGTTGAAGAATCCGGAGATGGCGCGGCAGGTGCTGCATTCGCTGGGCAGCCTGCGGGAGTGGCTGGTCCGCCAGGGCGGGACGCCCGCGCCATGAGCTCCTGGGACGTGATCATCGCCGGGGGCGGACCGGCGGGATGCACGGCGGGAATCCTGCTGGGGCGGGCCGGCCTCCGGGTGCTGATTCTGGAGCGGGAAAAGTTTCCGCGCTTTCATATTGGCGAATCCCTGTTGCCATATGGCAACGGTTTGCTGCGCGAGTTGGGTGTTTGGGACCGGCTGGTCCGGGACGGGTTCGTGCCCAAGTTCGGCGCGGATTTCGTGGCGGCGGACAGCGCGGGCATGGTGCGCTCGGATTTCGGGCGGTTTTTGGGGGCGCCGCTGGCGCACACCTTCCAGGTGGACCGGGCATCGTTCGATGCAATGCTGATGGAACGGGCGCGGGAGGAGGGATGCGAAGTCCGGGAGGAAACGCGGGGGGAGATTGTGGAACTGGGGCGGAGCGGCGTGCAGTTGCGCGCCGTATCGGGCGGGGGCACACGGGAGGAATCGGGGCGGTGGCTGGTGGACGCGGCGGGGCGCGGGAGCCTGGCGGGGCGGTTCCTGGCGTTGGGACGGACGGGGCTCGGGATGGCGAAACGGATCGCGGTATTTTCGCATTTTGAGGGGGTGCGGCGGAACGAGGGGAAGTGGGAGGGGAACACGACGGTGGTGCGGCGGGAGGACGGCTGGTTCTGGATCATCCCTTTGCGCGAGGGACGGACATCGGTGGGGCTGATCCAGGAACTGGGAGCGTACCGCCGCCGCGGCCTGGAACGGGAGGCGGCGTTTGCGCGGGCGGTGGCGGAGAGCGCGGAGATGCGCTACCGGATGGACGGGGCGCGGGAGGTTGGGGGATGGCACGTGGAATCGGACTATACGTTCCGCCACCTGCGGCTGGCGGGGGAACGCTGGATTCTGGCGGGCGACGCGGCGGGGTTTATCGACCCGATTTTTTCCTCGGGCGTGCGGGTGGCGATGGAATCGGCGCGGGACGCGGCGCGGTTGGTGATGGGCGCGGCCGCGGCGGGGCGCGGGCTCACGGGCTGGGAACGGTTTGGGTACCGGCGGCGGTTTGAGCGGATGACGGGCCGGTTTTTGCGGATGATCAAGACCTTTTACGACGACCGCGGATTCGAGGTGTTCATGAATCCCGGTGGGCGTCTGGACATGCAACGGGCAGTGGTGGATATTGTGGGCGGAAACACATCGCCCCGGTGGGATGTGCTGGCGGCGCAAGAGCTGTTTTTCCTGGCCTGCCGCGTCCACGGGCATTTCCGGCTGGTGCCGCCCCTGCCGGTGTTCGTCCGGGCACGGGGGGAAGCGCCGGCGCCGGTCCAGGGCGCGGAATCATGAGCGGCGGGGCTCCTGGCGCGGACGCGTATGACCATGTGTCCCGGAGCCTGTACCGGCGGCGCTGGTTTGATCTGGGGCTGGGGTTGGCGCGGATTGCGCCGCGCGGGTGGCTCCGGGCGCTGGGCGCGGCGGCGGGGTGGGCGTACCCGTGGTTCCGGCCGGCGAAGGCGCGGGTGGCGGTGGCGCAGGTGCGGCGGATCGCGCCGGAGTACCGGGGCGGGGCGGGTCCGATTTACAGCGCGTTCGGCCGGGTGCTGGCGGATTACTTCAAGGCGGGCGTTCTGGAGGACGCCGGGGTGGAGCGCATGGCGGGCGCGCGGCGCGGGTACGAGAATCTCCTGTCGGTGATTGAGGCGGGGCGCGGCGGGATTCTCGCGACCCTGCATTTTGGGTTCTTCGAGTTGGGCGGCTGGTTGCTTGGGAGGATGCGCGTCCCGCTGGTGGCGTTGACCCGGCCCGAACCGGACCCGACGCTGACGCGATGGCGCGCGGAGTTCCGGAAACGGTGGGGCGTGGAAACCGTGGAGGTGGGCGCCGATCCCTTCGGGTTGGTGGCGGCGTATCATGCGCTCCGGGCGGGGCGGTTGGTCGCGGCGTTGATTGACCGGCCGCATCCGCGGCAGCGGGTGGCGGTGGCCATGCCCGGCGGCAGCGTCTGGTGTTCGACGGCGGTCTTGCACCTGGCGGCGCGCTCGGGGGCTCCGGTGCTGCCGATGGCGGTTCACGAGGGGCCGGATGGCAGGCATCATTTCTTGGCCGGCGCGCCGGTGGCCGTGGGCCGGGACACGGCGGGATTCCCCGGCGCGGCGGCCCGGATTTGGGCCGGGCTCGCGGGGTTGGTGCGGGAGCATCCAGAGCAGTATTTTCAATTTGAGGAGATGGATAAATGACGGGGCAAGCTCTGACGCCGCACGGTCCCGGATTCGCGTTTGTGGACGCGGTCGAAATTGACCGGGAGGCGCGCGCGGCGCGGGCGCGCAAGGCGCTGAGTCCGGGGATGCCGTTTTTTGCAGATCATTTTCCCGGCGACCCGATGATGCCAGGGGTTCTGCTGATCGAAGCGGCGGCGCAAGCCGCGGGATGCCTGTGGGGCGCGATCCGGGGCGCGGACACGGCGCGGGAACCGTTCGCCCTGGCGCGGGTGGACCGGTTCAAACTCCTCTCACCAGTCCGGCCCGGGGAAGAGATCGAAATTGAGGTGCGCCTGATGCGGGACCAATGGGGCTTGGCGGAATTCGAGGCGCGGGTGACGGCGGGTGGGCGCGTGGCGGCCACGGGGCTGCTGCTGTTGGCGGCCCCCGCGGACTCCAGCGCGGTGGCGTCTGTCCCGCTGTCTGGCCAGTAGTGCCGCGGGCGGCGGCCAGGATGGGCCGCCGGTTCCGCGGTTTTGCTTTCCGCGGTTTTGCTTTTGGCATTTGGCCGGGACGCGGGCATGCTGGGCTCTGTGCTGATCCTCTTTGATCCCGCCTGCGCGGGCTACGGCGCGCCGGGGCATCCCGAGCGCCCGGAACGCGTCACGCGCGCCGAGGCGCACCTGCGCAAGGCCCGGCCGGACTGGCTTTGGGCCGCGCCCGGCGGCGCCTCGGACGCCGCGCTGCTGCGGGCGCACACGCCGGCGTTCCTGGAATCGGTGCGCGCCTCCGACTGGTTCGACCACGACACGCCCGCTTATCCGGGCATTGAACGCCATGCCCGCCTGGCGGCCGGGGCCGCGGTCGAGGCCGCGACGCGGGCGCTCGCGGGAGAACGTGTCTTTTCGCTGATGCGCCCGCCGGGGCACCACGCCTGCCGGGCGCGCGCGATGGGGTTTTGTTACTTCAGCTCGGCGGCCATCGCGGCGCTTGACGCGCTGGCGTGCGGCGCGGACCGGGTGGCGGTTTGGGATTTCGACGTGCACCACGGCAACGGCACCGAGGAGATCGTGCGCGGGAACGAACGCGTGCATTTCGCGTCCGTCCACCAGCATCCGGCGTACCCTGGGACCGGAACGCGTTCTTCGGGAAACATCCACAATTACCCGGTCCCGCCCGCGACCGACGCGGCGCATCACATGGAGGCGCTGGAATCGTCGTTCGACGCCGCCACGAAGTTCAAGCCGTCGCTGCTCCTTGTCTCCGCGGGTTTCGACGCCTACGCCCGCGATCCGCTTGCCCAGATGCAACTGGAACGCCCGCATTTCACCGCCTTGGGCCGGTGGATCGGCGAGTCCGGGTTGAAAGCCGCCGCCATCCTCGAAGGCGGTTACAGCGACGACCTGCCGCTCCTCATCGAGGGGTTTCTCGCCGGATGGACCGGCGCATGACCCGCGCCATTGGGACGGCGAAGCCCGCGGGCAGGGCGCGCCTTCGGCGGACGCGCGAAGGGGTGGAGCTTCGAGTTCCCGGCGCGATCTTCAGCCGCTGGCATCCGCGGCGGGTGATGACCGGCTTGGTCTGGGACGCGATGGCCGCGGTGGTGTGGCTGCATTCCGGCGCGCCGCGGGTCGAGGTGCTGCTGCTCGGGTTCGGCGGCGGCACCGTGGCGAGGCAGCTCCACGCGTTGTCCCCGGAGACGGCGGTGACGGGCGTCGAGATCGATCCGAAGATCGCGGCCCTCGCGGCGCGGATGCCGGGCGCGGCGGCGTGCCGCGCGGACGTCATCGTGGGGGACGCCTATGCGCACGCGGCGCGCCGCCGCGGCGGATTCGATGTCGTGATCGACGATGTCTATGCCGCGGGCGCCGGGGATGTGGCGCGCGTCCGGCCCGTGGACGCCGAATGGCTTGGCCTGCTGCGCCGGTGCGCGCGGACCGGCGGCCTGGTGGCGGCCAATTTTGTGACGGGCAAAGGGCACCGGAAAGCGCAGTCGGCGGCCCGGCGGCTGTTTGCGGGATCGTTTCCCGCGGTCTGGTCGGTCACGACGCCGCGATCGCAGAACGAAGTGCTCGTGGGCGGCGCGGGAGTGGCCGGGGCGCGCGCGCGGCGGAGGGCGGGCGCGGTCCTGGCGCTGGGGCGGGACCGGGAATTGTGGGGGGAGATCGCGGTGCGGCGTCTGGCGTGAGCGTCGCGGCGGCGTTCGACTTAGGATTGCGCCGGAGGCGGATTTCGCGTGTAGTGTGGGCAATGGCCGAATCCATCATGCCGGATTTGCAGGCGTCGGTTGCGTGCGAGGATGTGCGCATGGAGATCAACGGCGCCCAGACGCTTGTTGGGGTGATCAACGCCATCTTCGCGCCGCAGGTTCCCGTGCGCCTGCTCAAGTTCTGCATTTGGACACGGTGGTGCTCGGGCCATGGCCGTTTCCGGCAGCGGGCGCGCGTGGTCGCGCCGGACGAGGAGCGCGTGGTATGCGAGAACGAAATCCAGTTCACCCTGTCCGGCATCGAGACGCACGCGACCAACGTCCACTTTTTCGGGGGAATCCAGTTTGACGCGTTCGGCCTGTACCACGTCGAGGTCCATCTCGAAGACGATCTCCGGCTCCGGTATCCCCTTGGCGTGGCGCGCCCGCCGGGCGCCCCGCACCCACCCGCATGAACGCCGCGCCCGCCACGGTTTCCCTGGGGTTGGTCCAAACCCACGCCTCCCCCGATCCGGACGACAATCTCCGGCGCACGACGGACTTGTTGCGCCAGGCGGCGGCGCGCGGCGCGCGGATTCTCTGCTCCCAGGAGTTGTTCCGGACGCCCTATTTTTGCCAGGAGGAGAATCACGATCATTTCGCCCTTGCCGAGCCGATCCCCGGCGGCCCCTCCACCCGCGCGTTGCAACAAGTGGCGGCGGACACCGGGGCGGTGGTCATTGGTTCGCTGTTCGAGCGGCGGGCGCCGGGCTTGTACCACAACACCGCGGTCGTGATCGACGCGGACGGGGCGTATTTGGGGTGCTACCGGAAGATGCACATCCCCGATGACCCGCTCTTTTACGAAAAATTTTACTTCACGCCCGGGGACCTTGGGTTCCGGGCGTGGGACACGCGGTTTGGGCGGATTGGGGTGCTGGTATGTTGGGACCAGTGGTATCCCGAAGGGGCGCGCCTGACGGCGCTGCGCGGGGCGCAGATTCTGTTTTATCCGACGGCGATTGGGTGGCATCCGAAGGAGAAGGCCGAATTCGGCCCGCGCCAGCACAGCTCGTGGGAGACGATCCAGCGCGCCCACGCGATTGCGAACGGCTGCTACGTGGCGGCGGTCAACCGGATCGGCCACGAACGCCTGCCCGGGGTGGCCGGGGACGGCATCGAATTCTGGGGCCAGAGCTTCGTGGCGGACACCAGTGGGCAAATCATCGCAAAAGCCCCGGAGGGCCGGGAGGAAGTTCTCGTGGTTCCCGTGGATTTAAACGCGGTGGACACGGCCCGGACGCACTGGCCGTTTCTGCGCGACCGCCGGATCGACGCCTACGGCGACCTGACGCGGCGGTTGATCGATTGAGAGCGGCCGGGCGGGGGCGGGGAGCGCCGCGGCGGGGCGGCGCGAAGGCCGTTTGACAGAAGGGCGTCCATGGGTAAGGGTCCTCTATGGCGGCAACAGGAACCCGGCGGGACACAGGCGTTCGCGACCGGTTGGTCGATGCGGGCGCGTCCCTGATGCGCGAGAAGGGGTATTTCGCCACGACGATTGAGGACATCCTGTCGCGGACAGGGGCGAGCAAGGGGAATTTTTTCCACTACTTCCGGAGCAAGGAGGAACTGGGCTACGCGGTGATTGACGCGTTCCGGCTCGAATGCCGGCGGCGGTTCCGGCGGATCATCGAAGACGAGGCGCTATCCCCGATGTCCCGGTTGTACCGGTATCTGGACGACCAAGTGGACTGTTTCCGCAAGGACGGCAACCTTTGCGGCTGCCCGTGCGGCATGCTGGCGATGGAACTGAGCGGGCGCCATGAAGGCTTCCGGGAGCGGCTCCAGGAGGTATTCGACGAGATCGGCGGCGCGTTCCAAAAGCTGTATGAAGCCGCGAAAGCGGCGGGCGAACTGCACGAGGAGGTGAACAGCCGGGGCCTGGCCATGTTCACCGTCGCCTCGTATCAAGGCGCGTTGTTGCTCACCAAGACAGCGCAGGACGCGGAGGTCATGGCCTCGATCCTGGGCCACCTGCGCGAGTACCTGGACTCCCTGCGCCAAGGCTGATCATCCGCAACCGCGAGGAACCCGTGGCGGTCATTTCGCCGGTGCATGGGCGGGTTTCGTGGCGCCAACGCCGGGAGGTTGAACAGGAAGCGATGGCCCAAAAGGGTTTGGTCCTGACATGCCCGCCCAGGGAGCCTGATCGTCCGTTGGCAAGCCTTGTTCCCGAACGGGCGGCGGATGGGCGCACCGACGTGCGGACCATCGAGTTGGTCCGGGGAGGAAGGGAGTATTGATCCTGGCCGGAGCGAGGAATGGACAATGAACGCGCTGCTGAGACAGCAGCGCGCTGTTGCCGCTCCTCTTTAAGGAGCCACATTCGGCCGACGCGCGCCGGGCAGCGGGCGCGGGGTCAGCCTCCCTTGTCGGCGGACCGCTCCGCATCGGCCTTCTGGCGGAATCGCGCGGCATCTTCGGGCGTCATGGAGCGGTTGCGGAAGGGCGAACCCATGAGATCGGCCAAGTGCCCGAAGGCGTCGGTGTTGGCGAGAAATCCTGCGAACCGCTCCGAGCCCGGACCGACAGCGAGGATGGGCGCCCAATCGGCGGTGTGGGAGACGCCGCACCAGTTTATGCCATTGTGATTGCCGGCGATCTGGCCGAGCAGCCCGGGGAAATTCCGGTGTTGCATGTTAATCTCCGCCGGTTCCTTGAGCCGCAGCACGTCCAGCAGGGCGGCCGCTTCCGCGGGCTTGATCTCGAATCCTAGCGCGGGGGCGATGATGGCGGCGAGGTCGGCGGGCCGGGCCTTTTCGGGAAGGGCCATGCATTTTTTCATCAGGACCTGGGTGGAGGCGGAGGCCTTGAGCGTGGTTTCGAACGCGGGCGTGCTGCGGGTGTAGGCGGGGCCCATGCCGTTGAGGCCGGGGTTCGAGTTGCCGTGATCGGTCGTGACAACGACCAGGGTGTCCGGGTGTTCCTTCACAAACTCCAGCACCGCCCCGATGGCGTCGTCGAACGCAAGCTGGTCGCGCAGGATCGCCGCGGCGTCGTTGGCGTGGGCCGCGTGGTCCACCCGGCCCCCCTCGATTTGCAACAGGAAGCCGCCCGGATGCCCCGCCAACAGCGACAACGCCGCGCGCGTCATTTCCTCCAACGACGGCACGCCGCGCAGCAGCGCCTCCGATTGCATCTGGTCGAGTGTGAACGGAAGGTGGTCGTCCGCAAACAGCCCCAACACCGGCGCGCGCGTCACGCCCATCAATCCCGCCCGGTCCTGGACCACGCGGTACCCGGCCCGGTCGAACGCGGCGAGCAGGTCGCGCCGGTCCTCGCGGGCGCCGGGACGGAAATGCCTCAGGCCGCCGCCCATGACCACGTCGACGCGGCCGAGGTATTGCCCGGCGATGCCGTCTTCCAGATCGCGGTGTTTCACCGACGCGGCAAAGCCGGCGGGCGTGGCGTGGGTGGCGCGGGTCGTCGTAACCAGCCCGGTCCGCTTGCCGCGGTCGCGCGCAACCGCGCAGACAGGCGTCAGCTCCCCGCCGTCGGGCAGCCGGTTGATGGCGCCATTGAACACCCGCGCGCCGGCGCCCCACGAGGTGGCGGCGGCCGCGGAATCGGTGACCAGCGAGTCCAGCGACGCCATGTCAAAAAAACCGCGCGCGGCGTCCTTGCGCCCCGTGAGCGCCACCCAGTGCGTGCCGCGCCCGCGGGCCAGGCGGG
Source organism: uncultured Verrucomicrobiales bacterium (assembly GCA_964435495.1). GTDB lineage: Bacteria > Verrucomicrobiota > Verrucomicrobiia > JADLBR01 > JAIBCM01 > CAYSZK01. The sequence continues at coordinate 33,893 of CAYSZK010000012.1, read as the reverse complement.
CGAACGGCTCGGCCAGGGAGGGCACGCCGAGGCTCATCCCATCGGAGACCATGAAAATGATGTTGCGGGGCATGCCGCCGCGGAGGGACCGCCCGCAGCCGCCGAGCCAGGCGGCGCCCAGGGAGGCGGCGGCGCCGAGGCGCAGGGCGTCGCGGCGGGACCATGGGGCGCCGCTGTTTGCGGGGGGCGTGCTCATGGAGGGGAGATTGGCAGCGCGGGGGCCGGGGTCAAGGGAGCGCTCGCGCGGCGGAGAGCTTGGAGTCCCCGCGTCCGCGACCAGATTCGCTTTCGCTCCATGGATAATGGGGTACCTTGGGCTGTTGTCTGAAGCTTTTATGACGCCCTCGGGTTCCAGCGCCCCCAACATGACCACCGTCGCCCAGGCCGCGGGCGTCGGCAAGGCGACGGTTTCCCTCGCCCTGCGCAACGATCCCCGGCTCAGGCCCGAGACCTGCCGCCGGGTCCAGGAGGTTGCCGAGTCCCTCGGCTACAAACCCAACGCGGTCGTCGCCAATCTCATGGCACAGCTCCGCGCCTCCCGGACGCCGCGGTACCAAGCCACGCTCGCCCTGCTCAACGCGGCGGAAGATTCGGAGCTGTTCCGCACCGTCCACACCTTCGCCGAGTGGATTCGCGGAGCCCGCGAACGCGCCGCGCAACTCGGGTACGGGCTCGACGACATCCGCCTTCACGAGCCCGGCGTTCCGCCGCAACGCCTCGGATCGATCCTCGAATCCCGCGGCATCCGCGGCTGCGTGATCGTCGGGGTCCTGGACCATGGCGAGCTTCCCGCCGCCTTTGATGGCGTCTGGACCCGGTTCGCCTGCGTGGTCGTTGGCGTCCGCGTCACGCGCCCCCCGCTCCACTTCTGCTGCAACGACCACTTCGCCACCGCCGTCCAGGCCACCGAGGAACTCCTCTCCCGGGGATTCCGGCGCCCCGGCCTTGTGATCGAGGAAGCCGTGGATGGGCTCGTCGATCACCGGTTCTCGGCGGGTTTCCACACCGGCGTCCGCGGCCTCCCCGCGGCCGCCAGGATTCCCGTGGCCGATTTCGTCCGCCGGGATTCCGCCCGGTTCAAAGCGTGGTTCCAGGCCCACAAACCCGACGCCATTCTCACGCTTCACCGCGAAGTGAAAGAGTGGCTCGCAAACCTCGGCGCCGCGGTGCCCCGCGACGTGTCGCTGGCCCATCTGGACCTCGAGCCCGCGCTCGAAGGCTGGGCCGGCATGAACCAGAACAACCACCTCGCCGGCGCCTCCGCCCTGGACGTGCTCGTCGGCCAGATTCACCGCAACGAAACCGGCGTCCCGCCCTTCGCCAAGAGCGTGATGATCGAAAGTTCCTGGGTTGACGGCAAGTCCGTGCGCGCCGGGGCCAAACCGCCAAAGGGCAAGCCCCGAAAACCGTAGCGCCGGTTCCAAAGCGGCGCCAGCCCGCCACGAACAGCGGGTTGGCCGCGGGAAAGTGCCGGGGCCGCGCCTGGAGCGGAGCCACGGGCGACGCCGGAACACCACCAGCGCCGCCGGCATTGTTGGCGAACACTCCCCACGCTTCCTCGGCCACATCGCAAGCCACCGTTGCCCCATGCCCGTTACCAGCGCCCAGGCAGACAGCCAGAGCCATAACAATTTTTTGACGCATTCATTGTAATTTGTCATTGGATAAAATATTTCTCCTGAGCGTTGCTGATTTTGCTTCCGCCCGCTCCTCCGCCAGCAGAGTTTTTGAAACCCGATATTGAACAGTTCCACAAGGGCGCTTTGTTGCCCGGAAAAGTTGCATTATGCGGTTCCCCGATGAACTGTTCCCCCCTGTGGATACGCCCCTCGGTTTCTGGATCGCCTTTAACGGCGCCGTCATCGCCCTGCTTCTGGTGGACCTCTTCGTCTTCAACCGCGAAGCCCGCGAGGTCTCCGCGCGCCACGCCGCCGCCGCCTCCGCCGTCTGGGTCGCCCTCTCCCTCGCCTTCTGCGCCTTCGTCTGGCATTGGAAAGGCTCCGCCAAAGGCGTCGAATTCCTCACCGGCTATCTCATCGAATACACGCTTTCTGTGGACAACATCTTCGTGTTCGTCCTGCTCTTTTCCCACTTCCGCGTCCCCCCCGAGTACCAGCACCGCGTCCTGTTCTGGGGGGTGCTCGGCGCGCTCGTGATGCGCGGGCTCATGATCGCCATCGGCGTCGCCCTCGTCTCCCGGTTCCACTGGGTCCTCTACCTCTTCGGCGCCTTTCTGCTCTTCACCGGCATCAAGATGCTCGCCACCCGCGAGGAACACGCCATCGACCTCGAACGCAACCGCCTGCTCGTCCTCCTCCGCCGCGTCTTGCCGGTCTCCCCCGCCTATGAGGGACGCAAGTTCCTTACCCGCATGAATGGTCGGCTGGCCCTGACGCCGCTGGCGGTGGTCCTGGTCATGGTGGAGGCGACCGACCTGGTTTTCGCGGTCGATTCCATTCCGGCCATCTTCGGCGTCACCGAAGACCCCTTCATCATCTACACCTCCAACGTCTGCGCGATCCTCGGCCTGCGCTCGCTCTACTTCCTGCTCGCAAGGGTGGTCCGCCAGTTTGTCCACCTCAAAACCGGCCTTGCCCTGGTCCTCGCCTTCATCGGTTGCAAGATGCTTTTCTCAGGCGTCGTCCACATCCCGATCTTCGTCTCCCTGGCCGTCGTGGCGCTCATCCTCGCGGCCTCCCTTGCGGCCTCCCTTCTCGCCGCCCGCGTGTCCCCGCCTCCCCCACCTTGCTCTTGACCCCGGCCAGCTTTCCGTCAATTTCCGGCCATGCCGATCTACAACAGCATCATCGAAACCATCGGAAATACGCCCCTGGTGCGGCTCCATAAAGTAACCGATGGCGCGCCCGCGACCATCGCGCTCAAGTGCGAATTTTTCAACCCCCTCGGATCGGTCAAGGACCGCATAGGCGCGGCCATGATCGACGCCGCCGAGGCCGCCGGCAAAATCAACAAAGAGACGCTCATCGTCGAGCCCACCTCCGGCAACACCGGCATCGCCCTGGCCTTCGTCTGCGCCGCCAAAGGCTACAAACTGGTCCTCACCATGCCGGAGAGCATGAGCGTCGAGCGCCGCATTTTGCTCGCCATGCTCGGCGCGAAGCTCGTCCTCACCCCCGCCGCGGAGGGCATGAAAGGCGCCGTCGCCCGCGCCCAGGCAATCGCGGCCGAGAACCCCAACTCCTTCATCCCGCAGCAGTTTTCCAACCCGGCCAACCCCGAAATCCACCGCAAGACCACGGCGGAGGAGCTTTGGACCGGCACCGACGGCAAGATCGACATCCTCGTATCGGCGGTCGGCACAGGCGGGACGATCACCGGCTGCGCGGAGGTGCTCAAGGCGCGCAAGCCCGGGTTCAAGGCCGTCGCCGTGGAACCGAAGGACTCCCCGGTCATCACCCAGACCATGAAAGGGGAGCCCGTCAAACCGGCGCCACACAAAATCCAGGGCACCGGGGCCGGATTCGTGCCCGACAACCTCAAGCTTCCGCTCGTGGACGAAGTGGTCACGGTCACCAACGACGAAGCCTTCGCCATGGCCCGGCGCATCTGCAAGGAGGAGGGCATCCTGGTGGGCATCTCCACCGGCGCCAACGTGCACGCGGCCATCGAACTCGCCAAACGCCCCGAGAACAAGGACAAGCTCATCGTCACCATCGCCTGCAGCACCGGCGAACGTTATCTCAGCACCCTCCTGGCCGAGGACGCCCGCAAAGAGGTCGGTGGCTGACGCGCCCGCGTCCCTTTTCTCCATCCAACCCATCGGCCAGAAAAGAAGCGGCGCTGGCCGTCCTCCGCGGCATCGAGGTCTTGCTCGAAGCTCCGTAAGTCCCGCCCCCCCCCGCCAAACTTCGGACTGGCGCCGGCGTGGGAATCCCCTTAAGCACCTGCCGTCGGGGGAGGGTTGGAAAGGACAGGCATGCTGACGTGGTTGCTCGCTGGCGCGGTGGCGGTTCTCGCCGGCGCCCTTGTCTGGATCGTCGCGGTCTATGTCATTCCCGCGTGGCGGCTGGCCGATCTCACCCGCCGCATTGCCGACGGCGAAACCCCGCGCCATTTCATCGGGCGCGGCGCCGGGCCGTTCCGCCGCGCCACGCGCGCCCTGGAAACCCTGTTCGAGCGGCTCCGGCGCCAGGACGCCCAGCTTGCCTTCGAAGAGTTCAACCTTCACGGCATCCTCGCCAACATGGTCGAAGGAGTCATGATCGTGAACCCCCACAGCCGCGTCATCCTCGCCAACGACGCCATGCGCCGCCTCTTTCGCGTCAACGCCCAGCCCGCCGACCGCACCGTGATCGAGGCCACCCGCAACCACGAAATCCAGGAGATCGTCCAAAAATGCCTTGCCGGTGACGCTGTCCTCAACCGCGAGATTCAATTGCATGGCGACGGTTCCCACGTCCACCCCCGCGCCTTCCTTTCGGTCAACGCCACGCCGATCCGGGACGCGGGCGGCGCCGTGAGCGGGGCGGTCGTCGTCCTCCACGACATGACCCACGTCAAGCAGCTCGAACGCGAACGCCGGGATTTCGTCGCCAACACCTCCCACGAGCTGCGCACGCCGCTCGCCATTTTCCGCGGGTACCTGGAAACCCTGATGGACACGCCGTCCCCGGAGCCCGGCGAGGTCCGGCGCATCCTCGGCATCTTGCAGCGCCACTCCGACCGCCTCAACCTGCTGGTCCGCGACCTGCTCGCGCTCAGCCGCCTGGAGTCCAAGATGGCCGAGGTCGATCCCATGGAGATCGAGCTTCCCCTGTTTCTCGACCAGTTCCTGGAGGACGCCCGGCGCAACCCGCTGGTCGGCCAGCACCCGATCCACCTCGACATCCAAGGCGACCTGCCAACGGTGGTCGCCGATCCGGGCAGGCTCGAACAGGTCCTCCACAACCTGATCGAAAACGCCGCCAAGTACTCCCGGTCCCAAAGCCCCATCGTCCTCGAAATATCCCGCCACAGTCCCAACCACGCCAGGTTCTGCGTCCGGGACCACGGCATCGGCATTCCACCCGAGGATTTGCCCCGCGTTTTCGAGCGGTTTTACCGCGTGGACAAGGCCCGCAGCCGCGACATGGGCGGCACCGGCCTGGGACTCACCATCGTCCAGCTCATCGTCCAGGCCCACGGCGGGCGTGTCTGGGCGGAAAGCGATGTCGGCCAGGGGTCCCGATTCTCGTTTACGCTCCCCCTCGGCGCGGAAACCGGCGCGGAAACAGAATCCGCCCCCGGAACCGCCGAACTTGAAGAAGCCGCCGTTTAGTTTCCTGTCTGGCAAAACGCCCCCGTGACCCCTTGCTTCCGTCGACCGCCGCCGCCGGCCGTCCGATGCCGGTCCTTTCCCGCTCCCCAGCGCCGCCCGCGATCCCGTGAACGCCTCCAAATCAATGGCACATGGGGCAGGCGCCGCTGCCAATGCCGCCGCCGACCACAGCCCGCCAAACCAACAACCCCGCGGAAAGGAGCGCCACGCCTTGCCGCGTCCAAGCCCATGCTGCGGGCGGCATCGCCGCCCGCAGCCGGAACAACTGCGATTGCGCCGGCCAGAACAGCACCATCGTTCCAAGCGCGAACGCGGCCATCAACCGCGCCCCCGCCAAGGCCGATCCCGCCAGCAACGCGGCGCCAAACACCAGATACAGCGGCCCGCACGGCAGCAACGGCGTGGCGCACCCCAGCAACCCGCCCGATTTTACAAGAGGCATCTCGCCAAGGCGCAACCGAAACAGCAACGGCGCCAGGAACCGCGGCTGGGGAATCTTCTTGTCCAACCCCAGCCCGATCAACAGGAACACCGCCGCCAGCGCCCATGGCGCCACGCGTCCCGGCCCGGCGCCGAACATCGCCGCCACGGGTTGCCCGAGCAGGCCCAGCGCCGCGCCCACGAGTGTGTACGAGAACAGGCGCGCCACATGATACGGGGCGAAGGACAGGAACCCGGCCTTTTGGCTTCCTGGCCCGCCCGCCGCCGCCAGGGCGCACGTGATCGGGCCACACATGCCGATGCAATGGAGGCTGGTGATCGCGCCGGCCACAAGGGCGGCCGCGGGTGTGGCCACAGTTCCGAGGTCCATGTCAACGTCCCTCCGGACCGGGCACAGCGATCCATTGCGGTTGGTTGCGCCCGGCCACGGCGATCAGCGCGGCCCACGCGCCCAGAAAGGCCGCAAAACCCGCCACGATCCAAAGCCAGGGGCGCCGGGCGACGAAGTGCATAAGACGCCTTAAAATGGAAGGGTGCGCGGCATGAAGCAAGCTGAATCGGGACAGTTCTCGAAAAATGGAGTTGCGCCGCCCGCGATTTCGTGGATCGCCACGGGAATCCTGTCGCTTGATCGGAGAACAGGCGGCTCCGCGCGCGCCTCTGCCCGGCCCCGGCCCCGCCATGGGTCATGGGTCAGAGCAGGCCGCGCTTCTTGAAATCGCCGAGGTTGCCCTCGGCCGAGTTTTGGACCATGTCGAAGGTGAACTTGAGCAGGCAGACCTCCCAGCCGTCGTCCACGCCCGTGATCACGCCGCTTAGCGGGTCGCCGGAACCCGCGACCTGCCCGCGGATTTTCTCCACCACCGCGTCAAGCGGTTCGTGCACGTCGTAGCACAGGACGTCGGACTTGCGGATTTGGAAGCCGTACTTCAGAAAGGCGGGCTGTTTCGCCTGGGCCGAAATCCAATCGGCGAAATCTTGGGCCTGGTCCCCGAAGCCTTCCAGCATCAGCCGGGCCATTCCGGAGGGCGTGATGACCTGCGGCTTTTCCGCGTGGATCGTGCCTTCGCGCACGCGCGATTCGTTGACGGCATCCATCTCCTCGGTGACCAGGAAGTAGTTGAAAACGGAGGTGCCAAAGGTTTCGATGCGGCGCCGGGGCGGCACGATCACCCGCGTGTTTTCAAGCGCATACTGGAACGTGTCTGGCGTCACGGAACGGGTATCTATACAGCGGAAACGCCGGGGCGCACGCGATTTCCGCGCGGCGATTTCCGCGCGCGGCCCCCGGCCTCCCTGGGTGGCGGCTTGCGGCGGAGGGGTTCCTCCCGTAGAGTGCGCCCCGTAATGAAATCGTTGCTTGCGCTGGTTGTCTCCCTGTCGGCCACTTTGGCGCCCCCCGCGGAAGCGCAGCCGGCGGGCGCCGCCAAGCTGGCCGCGGCCGCGGAAATCAAGGCGGGCACATGCGTGATCCCGCGCGCGGCGGACGCGGGAACGTTGCTCGAATGGGCGGGGCTGTCCGGGTTCACCGTGCACGCCCAGGCCGCCGGCGAGCCGAAGGTGCTGGAGTTGCGGCGCGCGGCGGCGGAGAAAGGGGTGCTCGCCCGGAGCGTGTACGTGACCCAGGGCGGTGCGGACCGGCTCGGGTTGGCCGCCGGATTTGCGGAGCTGGTCCTCGTGGCCGACGCGGTGGCCGGGGACTTGACGCCGGCGCTGCGGGACGAGTGGACGCGCGTGTTGATTCCCGGACGCGGACGGTTGCTGCTGAAGCTGGGCGCCGGCGTGGACGAAAAGGGCGCGCGCGCCCGGCTGGGCGCGCCCGCCGAAGGGCGCGTGGCCGAGGTGGACGGGGCGAAATGGTTTGTGGCGCGGCGGGCGCTTCTGGAGGGAACCGACCAGTGGACCCACCGGAACCGGGACGCCTCCAACGCACGGGTTTCGGTGGACGCCTCCATCAAGCCGCCGTTCCTGACGCAATGGTGGGGGCTGCCGCTGCACGAAGGGTTCTGGGGCACGACCATCGTCGCCGGCAACGGGCGGTCGCACACGCTGTGGATGGGGGGCTGGCCGCAGCAGCGGTACGCCCTGGTGACCCGGTCGCTGGGCAACGGCGCGCCGTTGTGGGAGCGGACGTTCGCCTGGGACCCGCCGCGGGACAGGCTTTCCGGCGGTTATTATCCGGGGCGCAGCTGCATGGTCCTGGATGGCGACGTGCTGCATCTGATGATGGATGCCGGCATCGAGCAAGTGAACGCCGAGACGGGCGAAACGCTGGGCCGGATCGCGGGACCCAAGCCCGGCGGCCAGGCCAAGTGGATCGCCGCCGAAAACGGGGTGCTCGTGGTGCTGTCGGGCGAGCCGGACACCTACAAGTCCACGTCGCTTCAGAATGAGCTGCTCAACCCGCATGGCCGGACCCTGGCCGCCTACGAGATGAAGGGCGGGTACGAACAACTTTGGATGGATGAGGAGGCTGGCGACATCGACATGTGCGAGATCGCCATCCGCGATGGCAGGCTCTTCTATTTCGCCGAGGGCGCCCGCGCCGCCTGCCGGGACATCAAAACCGGCAAGGTCATCTGGGAAAACAGCACGCCCGAGGCGCTCGCGGCGCTGGGCCCGCGCCAACCGCGGCGGCCCGACCTGCTGGTTTCCGTGCCCATCCTGACCGCCGCGCCGGAGGTGCTCCTTTTTTCGGCCGCGTGGCTCACCAACCAGACCGCCCTGGACCCGGCGGACGGCAAAGTGCTTTGGTCCCAGCAGGCGGGCAAGAGCGGGCGCGTCTTGCACAGCCTGGTCCTGGACGGCGAGGTCCACCTCGCCGGTTCGGTCCTGGACGCGCGCACCGGACAGAAACTTCGGGACGAGCGGTTGCCCGCTTCCGGCTGCGGGCCGACCAAGGCGGTGCCGGGAATGTTCCTGACGACCTTTGCGAGTTGCGTGCCGATTGGCGCGTCGGAGCCCGTGCGCGCGACCGACGTCAAGGGCCCGTGCGACGCGGGACCTGTGGTGGCCGACGGCGCGGTGCTGAACGCGAGCGGACGGTGCCGGTGCAACCTCGAAATGCAGGGCTACCGCGTGTTCAAGGGCGCCGGATCGTTCGATCCCCACGCGCCCGTGGAGGACCCCGCGCGGCTGGTGGCCGGCCCCGCGGCCAAAGACCCGCCGTCCGGCGCCGCGGACCCGCGGGATTGGAGCGCCTACCGGCACGACGCCGGGCGCTCGGGCGTATCCCCCGCGAAGGTGGGCGGCGCGGCGGGTGTGGTGTGGCGGTTTGAGCCCCCCGCGTCCGGCCTCGCCGCGCCGCCGCCCGCCGGACAAACGCTCAAATCCACCTATTACCCCGAATTTGTGCCGACCCAGGCGGTGGCGGCGGACGGGCGCGTGTTGCAGGGCGGGCCCGATGGCGTGGTCCGGTGCCTCGACGCCGCGACGGGCAAGGCGGTGTGGGAATATCCCGTGGGCAGCAAGCTTTTCGCGCCACCGGCCATCGCGGGCGCGCGTGTGTACGCGGGCGCGGGCGACGGCTGGGTTTATTGCCTGCGGTTGAAGGACGGGGCGCTGGCGTGGCGGTTCCGCGCAGCGCCGGTCGAACGCCGGATCGGCTGGTACGGGCATCAAACGAGCACCTGGCCTTTGGCGGGCGGCGTCGCGGTGCATGATGGGACTGTCTATGCCGCGGCGGGGTACCAGGACCACAACGGCGTGCATGTCTGGGCGCTGGACGCCGCCAGCGGCGCGGTGAAATGGTCGAGCCACGACGCCGCAAAGGACGTGGAGCAGGCGATGGCGGCGTTTGGACATGTGGCAATCGCGGCGGGGCGCCTCTGGCTTTGTACCGCTTCAGTGATTCCGGGATCGTTCGACCTGGCCACCGGGGAAAAGCGGGTCCTGCCCAACACACAGTTCAGCGGCAACGCCCGCCGGGGCATGGAGATTGGGGCGTTCGGCGGGGATTGGGTCATGGCCGGCGGGCGGCGTCTTTCGCACCCGATGCGGGAGCTGTGGCGCGAGCGGGAAAAGAACACGGGTATTTCCTTCGTGCGCGCCTCCGCGAAACTGCAGGCAGGGGCGCAGGCCTGCTTTGGCATCGAGGCGATCGAGGAATGCGAATTCCTGCCCGTGGCCGATGGCGAGATCGCGGCGGTGATCCAGTCGCCCATCCCGCGTTCGGGGCGCGAGGGGAAAGTTTTCGCGTGGCCGGCGGCGGAGCTGCTCAAGTTCTGCGAGGCCACGGTGGAACCGAAGCCGCAGTTCCTTGGCAGCAGGGCGCCCCTGTATCTCGTGCCGCTTGGCAAGGCGTCGAAGGAAGCCTTCGTTCCGCCGATCCCGGTGTTGTGGGAACCGGCCGCGCTCAACGCCAACGGCCTCGTTCTGGCCGCCGACGCGGTCGTCGTGTCGCACGCCACCGCCGGCGCGAAGGAGGAGTTCCCCGACAAATGGGCGGTCAGCGCGCTGGACCGGAAGACCGGGCAACCGGTCTGGTCGGTGGACTTGCCGGGGGCGCCGATTTACGAGGGTCTCAGCATCGACCGGGACGGGCGGGTGTTGGTGGCGATGATGGACGGCGGGCTGGTGGCGATCGGGAAGTGACGGACGCGCGCCCTCACGCGGCCGGCAACACGGCGGCCACGGCGGCGCCGCCTTCGGGATGGTTCCGCAGTTCCAGCCAGCCGCCGAGCCTGCGCAGGCAAAGCGCCACGATCCGCAGCCCGAAGCCGCTTCCCCGCTCCGATTCGGTCCCCGGACTGGACCGGTAAGGCTCCCCCCGCGCCGCCCGTTCCAGGATCGCCGGGGGAAAACCCGCGCCGTCGTCCCTGATTTCAAGGCGCACCCACGCGCCCTCCTTCACCGCGCGCAACGCGATTGTGGCGCCCCGCGGCGAGAATTTGGCCGCGTTGGCCAGCAGATTCCCGAGCACGGAATGGCACAGGATTTCCGGGTGGGTCAGGACGGCCACCCCGGCGCCTTCGGCCACCTCAAACGTCTGCTCCTTCCGGTCCAGGCGGGAGCCGAACACCGCCGCCAGTTCCGAGTGCAGATCCGAAACCGCAACCGGCATCCGCGTGATTGCGAACTCCGCGCCGATCTCCCGCGCCGAGTCGATGATTGCCGCGATCCGCCGGCCCATTTCCAGGACCACATCCATTTGCGCGGGCCGTACGCCGCCGCCGCGCCCGGCCATGTCCGCGGCGCCGATGAGCGCGGCCAGCGGGTTGCGGATGTCATGGAAGATAATGGCGTTGAGGCGCATCCGCGCGTCAAGCTCGCGCCGCAGGCTGTCCGCCTCCATCCTCAGCGCGCGATCCAGCCGCCGGTGCTGCATCCACACGCCAAGGGCAGAAAGCCCTGACACCACCGCCACCAGCGCGGTGTTCGCCAACAACGTCGCGTCCGACGCCCCGAGCGGCCAGAACCGGACCGCCGCCTGGCCAACGAACAGGAGCACCCCAGCCGCCGCCGCCGCGCTCAGGCGAAGGTCCCCCAGCTGCGTGCCGTAAAGGACCAGCAACGGAAACAGGACATGCGCCGGCGTGAACGCCTGGTCCGGATGGCCCGCCAGGCCGTCCACGCCATTGGCCAGCAGCGCGGCCAGGCCCAGCCACGCCAGCGGACGCAGCCATCCTGGGCGAATGCCCGCCAGCACGAAGGCGGTTGCGAAGTATAGGGCGTTTCCCAGGTCCGCCCAGGCGATCCTTCCCTCGAAAAACCAGGTGCGAACGCCGATCACCAGCAGCCCGCACGTTGCCACCGCCGCAAGGAACCGGAACAACCGCTGCCGGAACGGCGCCAGCCATTCGTCGGATGGTTCGCCGGGTGCGTCGCCGGCCACGCACCAGCGCACCCAACCCGGCTTTGCCGCATCCGATGGGATTTGCCGCATGATCCTCCTCCTCGCCGCTCGATCGTGCGCCCGATCCGCGCACGCCAGACCGTACCCCGCGCGCGGGAGGCGTCAATTGCCAAGAAGCGCCACGCCACCGCCATGGCGTGGCACCCCAGGCGGGGCGCGCCAGGCCGAGAAAACCGCTTGACCCCGCAAACACACAAGCGACAAATCCCTTCGATGCCAGAGTCCACCAAACCAACCCAGGTGGCACGACCGAGGAGCGGGTGCCGGACGGTTGTTGTATGGGCTTATGTTGTGGCGGGAATTGGATTAGTGGGAGGCCTTTTGTTGCCGGTCCCTACCGCCTCGCGTTTTGCCCCTCTCCGAAACATGGAATGGCGCAGCCTGCGCCGGATCACAACGGAGATTGAGCTTTTCTCCGCCGATTTCGGCGGCGCCTACCCAGGTTTTGACTGCACCCCCTCCTCGTCCAATGCCGCGCTTCGGCACCTGTTTGAGGCGGGGATTCTTTGCGACGAGGCAATATCCCATCTGCCGTTTCATGGAGGCCCTCATCGACGCCCGTTTGTTCCTGCACCACCTCCATTTCGGAAGCCCGACAGACGAACGGACGGGACCAACTGCCTCGCGGCAGGCGAAGTTTACATTCAGTACTTTTGGCCCCTGAGCACGAATGACCCGCCCGGGCAGCCGTTGCTATGTACATACACCGCCGGGCCTGTTTCATACGACCCCGCGTGCGGTTGATTCGTTGCCGCAACAAGCCTGCACCCGGCTGTTTTAGAGGGCAAAGGCATCCATGCCGCCTTCAACGATCGCAGTGTCCGCTGGATTCCCCGGCACGGCAAAGACCCCCTGATCCTGGGCGGGACAAAACTCAACTCCCAAGGCCGGCCGATCCAGGTGCTCCGGCCGGAACTGTGAACCGGCGGCCCGGAGGGCGCCGCAACGGCCGGGCACCTCATCACTGCAATCAAGAATCATTGGGGATTCCCGCAATTGGGGCGGGGACAAGCCGGGGCCGGCCCGTCGCTTGGCACCCTACCCCCAGCCTTGTCCAGGCATCAAACGAGGGTCGTGCGTTCGTAAACGGCCGCCAGAGGCAGGCTGCAGCCAATGGGTGGCAGGACGATGCCGCCGGTCTTTTCGGCGAGAAACTCCATGGACCATCCGTCGGCGGTCCGCCGGTAGAACGTGACGGCGGCCTGGAACTGGTCAACCAGGACATAGGTATCGAGGGTGGGCAAGGATTGGCAGTTGCGGAGTTTTTCCACGCGGTCAACGCGTTCGGTGTCGGGGGAGAGAACCTCAAAAATCACTCTCGGCGCCCCGGCGTAGAGGTCCGTGGGGCCGGCTTGGGAGCAATCCACCGTCACGTCCGGATAGTAATAGAACTCGGCGGCATCGCGGCGGATGCGGACTTTGACATCGGAGGAAAACACCTCACAAGGACGGCCACGAAGCTGCTGCCGCAATTCGCTGAAGATGTTGCCGGCGATGCGGTCATGGCCGACGGTGGCGCCCGCCACGGCACGGATGACCCCGGCAAGGTATTCGTGTTTTTGCCCGCTGGTCCGTTCGCCCGTGAGATAGTCCTCGGCCGTGGCGTAGTACTCGGTGCGCAGGGCTTGGCTCACAGCGGGAAAGCTACGCCGCCATCACTTGAAATGCCAGCCGAAGAGGCAGGCGTCATGCCGGGCCAACCGCGGCCGCGGCAACTTTCTCCCGCAAGGCTTTGATCTGGCGGTTGATGTCCGCCAACGCCGCCTCATCCCAGGCCGCCGGCGGCGAGAGCCGCTCCTTGAACTTCGCCATCGCCGCCAGGGCGGGCGCCAGCGTTTCCCGCGGCATCCGCTCCAGAACGCCCAGCGCCATGTCCACGCACTCGCGCTGGTGGCAGAACAGGAGCAGGTCGTTGCCCGCCCCCATCGCCATCCGCACCGTCGGGCCCACGCCATATTCCCCCGCAATCGCCCCCATCTCCAGGTCGTCGGTCATCACAAGGCCGCCGTACCCCATTTCCGTTTTCAGGAGCCCATGGATCACCGCCTTGGAGAGCGACGACGGCACGCGTCCGCCGTCGAACGCCGGATACACCGCGTGCCCGATCATCACGCACGCCGCCTCGTCCTGGAGCGTGCGGAACACCTTCAATTCCGCCGGCTCCATCTCCGAGCGCGTCCGGTCCACCACCGGCAGCGCGCCGTGCGGGTCCTTCGTACACATCGAGTACCCGGGGAAATGTTTGATGGTCCCGAGCACGCCCTCCGCCTGCATCGCGCGCAGGAACGCGCCCGCCCCCGCGGCCGCCTCCTCCGGGGTGGTCCCGTAGCACCGGTTCAATAGCGAGTTCTCCGCCGTGGAATCCAGGAGGATGTCCGCCACCGGCGCGAGGTTGAGGTTGAACCCGAACATCCGCAGCAACTGCCCGGTCAGCCGCCCGTGCTCCTCAATCCACTCCACACGGCCCGCGCGGCGCAAGGCGTCCGCCGACGGCGGTTCCTCGCCAATCTCCCGCAACCGCGACACGCGCCCGCCCTCCTGGTCGAGCGTCAGGATCGGCGGCGCGTCGCACAAGGACCGGAGCTCGTCGCAGAGGTCGCGGACCTGCCGCGGGGAGCGCAGGTTGCGCCGGAACAGGATGAAGCCGCCGGGCCTGACCCGGCGGATGAACGCCCGCCATTCGTCGTCGAGGCGCCCTCCCGGCAGCCCCATGGTCATCAACTGGCCAAGTCCCGTGTCGCTCATGCGCCGGAAGCATGGCGCGGCGCGGCCGCAAGGAAAGCCCGCGTTGCGGCGTGCCGGGTCCGAGCCTCACAGCCCTACGCAGCGCCGCACAGCGGTCTCCACCTGGACGCCACCCCCCCCACTCTCTTCTTGCCTCCCGCCTCCGTTCCCGTTCACTCCCTTGGCCATGCCCCGCTCCGAAACCCTCCCCCTTTGGCCGGGCGACCCGCCGCTCTGGAACCCCGCCGACCCGCGCCCGCGCCCGTTCCTCCGCTTTCTTCCCTGCGGCCTTCCGGGACCGCGCCCCGTGGTAGCCGTTTTTCCGGGCGGCGGCTACAACATGCTTGCCGACCACGAAGGCGAACCCGTCGCGCGCTTCTTTCACGCCCACGGCTTCCACGGCGCGGTCGTGCATTACCGCGTCCAATATCATCCCGCCTTCAAACCCCTCGGCGACGGCCCGCTCGAAGACGCCCGCCGCGCCATCCGCCTTCTCCGCCTGCGCGCGCGCGAATGGAACGTCGATCCCGCCCGCATCGCCGTCCTCGGCTTCTCCGCCGGCGGCCATCTCGCCGCCACCGCGGCCGTGCGTCCGGATTCCGCGCGTCCCGCGGACGACGACCCCGCCAATCGCTTTGCGAGCGGGCCCAACGCGGCCGTTCTTTGCTACTCCGTGCTCAGCGGTTCGGCAAACATGCACGCGGATTCGTTCAAGAATTTGTGCGGCGACGACCCCGCCGCCGGGGCCGCCGCGCCGTATGGCTGCGAGAACCTCGTGACCGCGGCCACGCCGCCCTGTTTCCTGTGGCACACCTCCGACGATCCCGTGGTTCCGGTCGGCAACAGCCTGCTGTTTGCCAGCGCCCTGGCCCGGCACGGTGTGCCGTTTGCGATGCACATCTTTCCCCATGGCCGCCACGGCCTTGGCATGGCCGAAGGGCAGCCCGGCGCCGAACAATGGCCCCTCCGCGCGGCCGAATGGCTCAAACGGTTGTGGCCCGAATAGGCGCCGTCCCGCTCACTTCACCACGTCCCGCAGAAACGCCCGGAACTCCTCCCCGAAATCCTCCCGCGCCAGGCCGTAAATCACGTTGGTCTTGAGGAAATCCAGCTTGTTGCCGATGTCGTGCCGACGGCCATCGAACCGGAGCCCGTACATCGCCGAGTCCGCCAGCATCAGCCGCATCGCGTCGGTCAACTGGATTTCGCCGTTCTTTCCGGGCTGCGTCCGCGCGATGTACTCAAAAATCTTGGGGCTGAACGCGTACCGCGCGGCGATCACAAGGTTCGATGGCGCCGTCGCCGGGTCCGGCTTTTCCACGAAGGTGTCGATCAAATAGACATCCCCCGCGATGGGTTTGCCGCCGATCACGCCGTACCGCCCCACCTTGGCCCGGTCCACCTCCTCCAACAACACAACCGACTCGTTGAACCGCTCATACACCTCCCCGAGCTGCCGCGTCACCGGCGCCGCCGACTCGATCAGCGTGTCCCCCAGCAACACGAGAAACGGCTCGTTCCCCACATGATGCCGCGCATAAGAAACCGCGTCCCCCAGCCCTTTCAACTCCTTCTGCCAGACAAAATGGATGTTCGCCATGTCCGAAATCCGGCGGATCGCCTCCAAATCCGCCTTGCGCCCCTTCTCCCGCAGTTCGTCCTCCAGGTCGAAGTTCCGGTCAAAATGCTCTTCAATCGCCCGTTTCCCCTTCCCGATGATCATCAAAATGTCCGTCGCCCCCGCGCCCACGGCCTCCTCCACCACCCGCTGGATCACCGGCGTGTCCACAATCGGCAGCATTTCCTTGGGCTGCGACTTGGACGCCGGCAGAAACCGCGTCCCGAACCCCGCCGCCGGAATCACCGCTTTCCGGATCACGCGCCCTCCCCCGGCGCCGCGGCGATCCGCGGTTGCAACACTTCGACCCCGATGGCGCCCAATTTGTCCGCCAGCCGCCGGAACATCGCCTCGTCCTCGTAGGTGCCCACTATCGCCCCGCCCGATCCGGTGAACTTCGCGCTCGCCCCGGCCGACCGCGCCGTTTCCACCATGCGCAGGTTCCCCTCGCCTATCTGGTAAATCTCGCGGCGCTTGTCGAAGTTCGCGTCCAGCAACGGCCCGATCTCCCGCCCCCGCCCGGCCAGAAGCAGCCCCTTCACCTTCTCCGCGAGGTCCGCCCAGAATCGCATCGCCTCCACCACCTGCGGTTCGCCGCGGTGGAAACGTTCGCGGATGTTGTTGTGGAACACCTCGGTGCCCTCCGACAAATCCTTGCGGTAGGCCACGTACAACGGCGGCAGCAGCGCCGGGTCAAGCTCCTCGTACCGGCCATACCCCTGCCGCTCCATGAGCGCCCTGTCAAAATCCATGTACACCAGCCCTTCGTACACCTGGATCACCCGGTCCTGCAACCCGGCGGGTATCCCCAATTCCTTGTTCTCCACCGACAGCACCAGATTGGCCTGCACCGGCTTGGGAATCGTCACCTGATAGAAGTGCATCAGCGCCCGCAGGCACGCCGTGATGATCGCGCTCGACCCCGCCATCCCCACCTGCCCCGGAATGTCCGACTCGTAACGGATCGTGAAATTCCGGTCGTGCAGATCGATCCCGTTCTCCACGCAATAGTCGTGGAACCGCTTGATCGTCGCCTTCAACAGGCGGATGCCGCCGTAATACCCAAACAACCGCACGTCCCGCGCCAGCGCGCGCACGCTGTCAAAACGCGAATGGTCCCGCGCGTTCGGCTGGATTTCCATCTCCGGCGTCTCGAAGAGCACCACCCGCGCCGTGAAGTTGCGGATGATGAACGAAATCGTCTTGCCGTGGTAGCCGTCGGACGGATTGCCGACCAAGCCCGCCCGCGCGTGCGCCGACGCCCGCAGGATCACGCCCCCTCCGCCCGCGCCGCCCCGCCCGCGCCCGCCTTGGGTTCCCGAAACAAAACGGCGAAGAGCACCAGCACCACCCCGGCCATCGCCGCGGGCGCCAGCCAGATCGGCCGCCAATCCTTCACGCCGTCCGCGCCGGTGAAATGGTTGACCACGTGCCCGGAGATTTCCGCGCCGATCCACATCCCCACCCCGTAGGTGACCAGCGTGATGAACCCTTGCGCGCCCGCCTGGATCGCCTTGGGCGCCGTCCGGTCCACATAAATCTGGCCGGTCACAAAGAAAAAGTCGTAGCAAATCCCGTGCAGCAGGATGCCCATATAATACATCCAAACGGCGGTGTCGGGCGCCCCAAAGGCGAACAACATATAGCGCCCGGCCCAAGCCAGCATGCCCGTGACCAGCATCCATTTCACCCCGAGCCGCGCGAAAAAGAACGGCATCACCAGCATGAACGCCACTTCCGATATCTGCCCGAGCGTCATTTTCCCGGCCGCGTTCGCGATCCCCTTGTCGTTCAGGAACAGGTTGGTGAAATTGTAGTAGAAGGCCAGAGGGATGCAGACCAGCAGCGAACAGGCCACAAACACCGCGAACGACCGGTCCTTTAGCAGCCGGAACGCCTGGACCCCAAGCACATCCCCCGCCGTCACCTTGTGCCCCAGCGCCTTTGGCGGCGTGTGCGGCAGGAAGAACGCCAGCACCCCAAACACCGCCGACACCCCGGCCGCCAGCCGCATCGGCGCCGCCGTCGCCTCCACACCCCAGAGGCCCACCAGATTCCCTGCCACGATCCATCCTATCGTCCCAAACACGCGCACCGCCGGAAACTGGCGCGCCGGGCTTTCCATCTGGTTGAAGGCGATCGCGTTCACCAGCGCCAGCGTGGGGTTGTAGCACAGCGCATAGGCCAGAAGCGCCCAATAAATCTCACCGGGCGTCCGCAAGGCCGACGCCCAAAACAGCACCGCCGCCCCCAGCAGATGGCAGGCGCCCAGCACCACCTGCGCCGGAAAAAAGCGGTCCGCAATCATCCCCACAAAAAACGGCGCCACAATCGCCCCTATCGGCATCGTTCCGTACGCCCGGCCTATCGCCACCGCGTCAAAGGAAAGCCCCTTCCCCAAATAGGTGCCCAGCGTCACAAACCAGGCCCCCCAGATGAAGAATTGCAGAAACATCATCCCGGACAACTGGACACGCACAAATGCTTTCATTCGCCGCCACGTATAGCACCCCCGCGGTGGCGTCTTCAAGCCCCCGCTATCGCGGGGGTTCGGATCACGGGGCGATCCAAACGGCCTCTTGTTCGATGGCCCGTTGCAGAGGCGGGGCGGACAGCCGTCTTTCCCATTCTTCGAGAGTGTAGATCAGCAGATCGGCGGGGACCGGCAGCGCGGTCGTGTCCCACTCCACCGGGCGCCGCTCGAAGGCCAGGGACGATTCCCGCACGAGGACCACGATGTCAAGATCGCTGCCGACCGACGCGGTCCCGCGGGCGTAGGACCCGAAACACCCAACCCGCGCGACGTGCCGATGGGAACGGAGCGCGGCCTCCGCCCAGTTCCGCAAGGCGGCAAGCACGGCCTTGCGGTCAGGCCAGACGAGTACGGACGAACTCAAGGATCTCACCGGCATAGGCGATCGCCTCCCTGCTTTGCAGCGCCCCGTAATGCTCGAATGGGGGGCCTTCCGGATGCCCATTGGCGTAGCGGGGCGCAATGTAATAGGCATCCAAGACACGCGCCTTGTCCAGAAGTTCCTCCCCCGCCGGGAGGGCGGGCGGCAGGTCCGCGAGCAGGCGCGAAATGACGTGCCCCCACGCCTCCTGCCCGCGATTCAAGTGAAGGGCCTTGACCGCCTTTTCAGCGGCTTGTTGGGAAGCAAAGCAGGCCCATTCGTGGCGCCCGGAAGACTCGGAATCGCGGGCCTGCTCCAAATCGCGCTCCGCTTGCCGGAACCAGTCTGCGTCGCGATTGGCCATAAAGTGGACAGACCCTAAAACGGCGGCCCCATCCCGTCAAGATGTCCGCCCCATGCCCGTTCCCGCGTTCCCGCGCCGCCATTGCCCTCCCGCCCCGCCCGCGATAAGCTGCCCCATGGACCCTCGCCCGTCACGCGGCCTTCGGATCGGCGGGCTCAATCTCGCCAGCCCGCTCTTTCTCTCGCCCCTGGCCGGCTACACGAACCTCCCGTTCCGCCGCGTGATCCGGGAACTCGGCGGCGCCGGGCTCTGCACCACCGACCTGGTCAACGCCCGGTCGCTCGTCGAACGCAATCGAAAGGCGCTCAAACTCATCGAATCCCACCCCGAGGACCGCCCGCTCGCGGTCCAGATTTTTGGCGGTGTCCCCGCGGAAATGGCGGAGGCCGCGCGGTTCCTCGAACAGCAGGGCGCCGCCTCGGTGGACATCAACATGGGTTGTCCCGTGCCGAAAGTCTGCGGCGTCGGCGCCGGCTCGGCCATGATGCGCGACCACGCGGCCACCGCCGCCCTCGTTCGCGGCGTCGCCGCCGCCGTGCGCGTCCCGGTAACCTGCAAGATGCGGTTGGGCTGGGACGCGCGGAACATCACGGCGCCGGACCTTGCCAGGGCGCTGGCGGATGCGGGCGCAGCGGCGGTTTTTGTGCATGGCCGAACCCGTGAACAGGGTTTCACGGGACGGGTGGACCTGGAGGGCATCCGCGCGGTGGTCGAAGCCGTGCCCGGCCTGCCGGTCATCGGCAACGGCGACGTCACCACGCCCGAAGCGGCACGGCGGATGTTCGACGCGACCGGATGCGCGGGCATCGGCATCGGGCGCGGAGCCTTTTACAACCCTTGGATTTTCCGGCACACCCTGGAGTTCCTCGAAACCGGGCGCGCGCCGGAGGAACCGGCGTTCGAGGAACGCGTGCGCGTCATGGAGCGGCATCTTGGCCTGATGGTGGAATGCTTTGGCGCGGAGGCCGGCTGCCGGATGTTTCGCAAGGTCGGGCCGTGGTACGCAAAACGGTTCGGGCCGTGCGGCGAGTTCAACCGCCAGATCACCCGTCTCGCATCCCGCGCGGAGTTCGACGCGATTCTCGGCGAATACCGGCAGTGGCGGCGGCGATTCCTCGACGGCCAAGGCGGGTTGCTGCCACGGTTCCGTCCAGGACCACTGGTCGCTTCGTTCATGGAACCGGAGCCCGCCACGCCGGCCGCCGCCCGGCGGGAGGCCATTCCCGTGCCTGCGGGGCCGGTCGATTTGTGGTAGGTTGCCGCCATGAAACCACGGAATGACGGACCCGCGACGGCGGAACCCTCCCCGGAAAACAACGGAAGTTTCGGACGGCTCCGCTTGGCGCGCCCGGCGGTTTTCGCGCGCGCCGGGTCGCTGCTTCTCCTCGCCCTGGCGGCGGGCGGCCGCCCTGCCAGGGCTCAGGCGCCCCCGGCCAACCCGCCGCCCGAGCAGGTCTGGCGGGGCGAGGATCTGGTCCGGGTCCGGCTCAACCAGGCGCGCCTGGCAAAGTGGCGGGTGGCCAGGGTGAAATTCGAGGAGGCAACGTTGGAGGACGCGGTCGAATTCCTGCGTGGCCAGGCCAAGGCGGCGGCGGGGGAGGGGCCCGGCCTGAATTTCGTGATCGGCCCCGGCGCGCGCGAGGCCGCGGCGGACAAGACAGTGACGTTGGCGCTGGCAGAAGTGCCCCTGGGCGCCGTCCTGAAGTACGCCACCGAAGCCCTGGGCCTCGAATACCGCGTCGAACCCGCCGCCATCGTCATCGCCAAGCCGCCCGCCCGTTGACCGGCGGGAGACCAGCGCCGCGGGAGGCGCGGGAGCGGGTCCGAGTCCGCTACAACCAGAAACTGAAGTAGAGGTAGATTCCGGCCACGACGCCCAGCACCGCCAGGGTGCCCGCCACGTCGATCCAGTTCCAACTGGCTCGAAGCGATGCGGCCTGTTCCGGCGAGAGGGAATCGAACGTAAGGCCCTTGATCTGGGTTTCCGGCTGGGCCGGCGCGGTCAGGGAGACGCCGATGACAATCCCGACGGCCGCGAGAAAGAGGAGGCCGGAGAAATAAAGGAAATTGAATTGGGCGAACGGCAGGAGCCATGGCGCGGACGCGAGCCATCCGGCGCCCGCCATTGTTTGAAGCGTGAGCTTGGCCATGCCCAGCGCGAACCCGGCGCCCAGGCCCCACAACGCGCCGCGCGCGTTGACCCGCCGGAAAAACAGGCCGAGCAAAAACACGGCCGTAATCGGCGGGGCAAGATAGCTTTGGACGTTCTGGAGGTACTGGTACAGGCCGCCGCCGGAAACAAAGCGCATCACGGGAATCCAGACGACCCCGCAGGCGACAACGACCGCCGTGGCGATCCGCCCGACGCGCACGAGATGGCGCTCCCCGCGGCCGGGCCTGAGTTTCTCGTAGATGTCCACCGTGAACAGCGTGGCGCATGAATTAAAGAGCGACGCCAGGGAACTCATCAGCGCCGACAGCAGGCCCGCGACGACAAGCCCCCGCAATCCCGCGGGCAGCAGCGCCGTGACCATCGTCGGAAAAACCAGGTCGCCGTTCAGCGTGCCGTCAGCCTTGGCCGGAATCACCAGCACACCCTTCCGGTGCAGCGCGTAGCCGATCATCCCGGGAATCAGGAAGAGGAAAACGGGCAGAACCTTGAGAAAGCCCCCCCAGATTGTCCCGCGCCGCGCCTCCGTGATGTTGCGCGCCGCCAGGGTGCGCTGGACAATGTATTGGTCCGTGCACCAATACCAGATGCCGCACACGGGGGAGGCGATCAGGATGCCAAGCCACGGAAAATCGGGATCGGACAGCGGGCGCCAGAGCGCGACGCGGCCCGGTTCGGCGGCGAGCGCCTCGCGCAGGGCGCCCCAGCCGCCGAGGTGCGACAGGCTGAACACACAGACCATCGCGGAACCAAGCAGCAGCAAACCGGTCTGCGCGACTTCGGTGTACACAACGGCGCGCAGGCCGCCGAGCACGGTGTAAATCCCCGTGAGAATCACCGTGGCAAAGGCGCCCGCCCAGAACGCGTTCTCCGGCGAACCAAAGGTGTCGGGCAACAACGCCTGGAACACGATGGCGCCCGCGTACACGGTTACGGAAACCTTGGTGAACACGTAGGCGACGAGGCTGACGATGGACAGGACCCAGCGGACCCGTGCGCTGAACCGGCGTTCGAGGAACTCGGGCATCGTGAACACGCCGGTCCGATGGTAGAAAGGCACAAACACCCAGCCCAGCATCAGGATGATCCAGGCGTGCAGTTCCCAGTGCGCCATCGCCATGCCCGTGGTGGCGCCGTTGCCCGCCAGGCCCACGATATGCTCGGAACCGATGTTCGACGCGAGCAGGGAGCAGCCCACCACAAACCACCCCAGGCTGCGGCCCGCAAGGAAGTAATCGGCGGTGTCCTGTTGCCGGTGGGTGGACCACCACACGATCCCGGCGATCACACAAAAATAGGCGCCAATGATGAACCAATCTATCGGACTCATAAGGCCTCGGGGCTTGAAGCGCGCGGGACGGAGGACGGGCGGCGCGGCGGCGTCAGCGCTTGGCGGCGCGCTCGACCTGGTCGCGGTAGGCGCGCAGGATCTGGCAGATCGCCTCCGAAAAATTGCCGTTCGTGTTGCGCCGGGCGTAGTCGTCAATCCAATCGACGAGATCCGCCGAAAGGCTGACGCCAAGGTTGAGCGGGGCTTCGGGATCGAGTTTGGGTGCGGGCATGAAACCTCCTTGCGTGGGTTGCGCCGAGAATGAACGCGCCGCCCGCGCTGTCAAACCCGAACCGCCGGGTCAGAGCTTGCGTTCGCCTTCCGCCAGGATTCCAATGAACTCCTCGGGCGTGGCCGCCGCCCCCAATTGCGCCCGGAGCGCCGGTTCCTTGAGCAGACGCGCGAGGGTTCCCACGATCCGCAGGTAATCCGTGGCCATCCGCTTGGGTGTGCCGACCACGAAAATGAACCGGGCGGTGTGCTCCGGGTCGTCGAACACAATCCCTTCGGCGCTGCGGCCCGCCGCCAGCACCATTTCGGAAACGCGGTCGGTCCGCGCGTGGGGCAGCGCCGTGTCGCAGCCCAAGCAGGTGGTCTCGATCCGTTCGCGGGCCAGGAGATCCTGGTAGAACTTGTCGAAGTCCGCCACGCGCGCGTCGCCGCGCAACAGTTCGGTGACTTCGCGGATCGCGCCGATGCGTTTGCGCTCCACAAGATCGAGCTTCACCAGGTGCGGTTGGAGCAGGTTTTGGAGGCGCATAAGGAGGTTGCCTGGGCGCCGTTCAGGGCGACCGCCTCAGGGTTGCATTCGCTGGAATGTCAGACATAGGAACCGCTCCAGCGCAATTTGCCGCGGAGCACCTTGAAGAAGTTGTAGTTGCGCAGCGTCGCGAGGACAAGCCTTTCGGGCGCCAGCCGCAATTCCACCTCGCCCCCCGCCTCCACCCGCACGCAGCGGTGGCCGTCCAATGTCAACACCATTCGGCAGCCTGCTTCCGGCCGAATCCGCACCACCGACCGGTCCGACACGATCACCGGGCGGTTGGTCAGGGTGTGCGGGCAGACCGGCGTAAGGATGAACACCGGCGCGTCCGGCGTCAGCACCGCCCCGCCCGAGGACAAGGAATAGGCCGTGCTCCCCGTCGGCGTCGCCACAATCAACCCGTCCGCGGAGTAGTCGCTTACCAACTCGTCGTCCACCCGCACGCTGAACCGCGCCAGCACCGGCCCGGCCCCCCGGCCCAGCGCCGCCTCGTTCAAGGCCACCCCCGCCCGCCGCGCCGCGCCCCCCCCGCGCGACACCCGCGCCTCCAGCAGCGTCCGCTCGTGCGCGCACCAGTCCCCCTTCAAAAACGCCTCCACCGCCCGCTCCGCCCGCTCCGCCGGAATCGCCGTCAGAAAGCCCAGGCTCCCCGCGTTGATCCCCAGAACCGGGCAGCCCCGAGCCGCCGCTTCGGGTACCGTCGCCAGCAGGGTCCCGTCGCCCCCCGCCACAATCACGCCGTCGCTCCGCGCCACCACCCGCGCCAAGCTCTCCCCCGCCCGGCCCATCAACCGCGCCGACCGTTGCTCCGGAAACACCCGCACCTTCAGGCGCGCCGCCACCCGCGCCACCAGCCGCCCCAAGGCCACCGACTCGCGCCGTTCCACGTTCAATACAAGCGCCACCGCCTGGATCGCGCGCGGGGCGGACATCTTCATGCCCTTCTCTTGCCCGCACTTGGCCCAAGGGAAAGCGAAATCTTCGGCGCATTGCGCCCGCCCCGCCCCCCTCCGCCCCGCCCCCGCGCCGCGGCCGCGCGCCGCCGCAAGGCGTCGAGGAATTTCGCCGCCAACGGTCCGGGCGTCCCCACCCACAACGCACCGGTCACCAACTCAGGGAACCCCTTCAACGGCAGCACCCGCGCGCCGGGATGCACCGCCTGCCCCGGAATTACCACCCCCATCCCAACCCCAAACCCCTGCGCCGCAAACGCCGCCACCGCCTCGACATTGCCCACTTCAATCTGCGGCTCCCATCGCAGCCCCCGCCGCCCAAGCTCCTCCTGAAACAACCGGCTGATCCGTTCGTGCCGCCCCATGGTGATCAAGGGCGTCCCGTCCTCCGGCGCGCGCTTGAGGATTTCGCCCGCGTCCTTCGCCCGCTCCTTCTCCGAAACAAACAGGCATAGCCCCAGCCGCGCCAGTTCCTCGCCGCGGACACCCGATTCCGGGCGGCTCTCCAGCACCGTCACCGCCATGTCCAACTCCCCGCGCACCAGCAGCGCCTCCGCCTCCGCCTGGCCCGCCTCGCGCAGGGTGAGCCGCAGGCGCGGCGCCAGGCCGCGCAACTCCGCGAGCAGCGCCGGGAAATGGTCCCGCACAACACCCGATGACGCCGCCAGGCGCAGATGCGCGCCCTCCCCCTCCTTGACCCGTTCCGGCAACCGTTCGACCCCGCCAAAGAACGGTTCGATGAACGCGAACACCTCCGCGCCGGCGGGCGTCAGCCCGAACGGGCGCCGGTTGAACAGTTTCACCCCCAGCGCCTGCTCCAGCCGCGCGAGCTGCGTGCTCACCGCCGGCTGTTGGATGCCATACGGCATCCGCCGCACCGCCTCCGTGATCCCCCGGTGCCGCGCCACGTAATAGAACAACTCCAAATGATGGACATTGAGCATGCCCCCAAGCGTTTCCCAAAACATTGATCCGCTCAATGCAAATCCCGTGGACGCGGCGTTCCGCCGCGTAACGCGCCTCCGGGCCAGTCGGCCAAGAAGACCTTGCCCCAGGCGGCCGCACTCCGGGAATCTGGAATCCGGCAATTCCTGCGTGGTTTGGCTCCCTCCGGTTCCGGTAAACCGTCAAGCGGCGGGACGCCGCTTCCACGCTGGGCCGCGGGGTTGACACCGGGGCATTCCGCCATTTCATTCATTGTGTCAATGAACAACAGCGCGCAATGAATTTGCCCCGGCGCGGCGCCCGGTCCAGTCTCGGCTTATGGAAAGACCCGATCCCGGCGAAATCGAATCCATCCGTTCGGAATGCGGCCAGCTCTGGCAGCGGCTCGTCACGCTCGAACGCCGCCTCCACGCCCTCGAAAAGGCCTCCACCCCGGAACCCGCCGAGCACCCAAAACCCGCGCCCACTCCCGCCCCGGTTCCCTTCCCGCCTTCCGCGCCGGTGTCCGCCCCTTCCTTGCCCGCACCTCCCACCGCTCCCCCCGTCCCAGCCGCGCCAGTCGCGCCACCGCCTGTTCTCGCCAAGCCGATCCCGGAAGCCATCCTCGCCGCCGCTCCACTCCGCCCTCCCACACCCTCAGCGCCCTCAGCGCCGCCGGCGGACACAGCGGGCGGGTTCGAGATGCGGTTCGGGTCGGTCTGGCTGGCGCGCATCGGCATTTTGCTGTTGCTCACGGGCCTGGTGTTTCTCGGCAATTACGCCTGGCACAACTGGATCGCGAATCTCGGGGCGCCGGGCCGTCTCGCAATGCTCGTGCTCGCCGCCGGCGCGCTGCTGGGCATCGGCCGCCGTTTGGAATCCCGCCACGCCGCGCTCGGGAACTACGGGCGTGTCCTCATGGGCGGCGGCCTCGCGACGCTCTACTACGCCGCCTACGCCGCGGCTTTCGTGGACCGGCTTCGCGTCCTTCCAAGCCCATGGGCCGGCGGGGTGCTGTTGTTGGGGCTCGCTGGCTGGATCGTCTGGCTCGCGGTGCGGCGCGGGTCGGAGGCACTGGCCACGATCACCATTCTGCTGGCGTTTTACACCTCGGCCATCAATCCGGCGCCCGGATTCACGCCCGTTTCCACGGTGCTGCTGGCCGCCGCGGCCGTCTGGTGCCTCGTGCGCCAAGGCTGGGCGGCCGCGGGGACCGCCGGGCTTGTGGGCGCGTATGGCGCGCACGCGTGGTGGTGGATGTTCCGCGAAGGCAACCTGTTCCGGTTCGCGCCCGACCCCGCCCTGTTCGCGCCGGGGCTCGCGATGCTGGCGGGGTACTGGGCGCTCATGGCCGCGGGCGCGGTTCTCGCCCCGGCACGGGCGCTCGGCCCCGTGGCCCGGATCACGTTCCTGTCCGCCAGCAACGCCGGGTTTTTCGCGCTCGCCGCTGTGACGGTTCTGCACCGGGACCCAGGCGAATTCTGGAAGCTGGCGCTGGCGCAAGGGATCGCCATCCTGGGCGCGGGCGCGGCCTCCCGGCTGCGGCGGGGTTGGGACGCGGCGTTCGAGGGCGGGTGTCTCGCGCAAGGTTTGCTCCTGCTGACGGTGGCGCTCGCCGCCAAGCTGGCCGGGACATCGCTCGCCCTCGCCCTGGGGGTGGAAAGCGCGCTGTTGCTTGCCGGCTCGCGCCACCGGCTCGGCTGGCTGACGCAACTCGCCGCCGGCGCCACCGCCCTCGCGGCCACGATCCTCGCCCTGTTGCTGGCCGCCTTCAATCAGACTGGAGCGCTGGCGGGGGCGTGGACGCTCGCCGTTGTCATGGCGGTGTGCGGGTGGCTCGTCCGCCGCCTCCGCAACGATCCCGCCGCGCCGGACCGGCTGGACTGGCGCGCCGTCGTGTTCTGCCTGTTTGGGTGCGTGCTGGCGCTGGTTGCGTTGCGCGATGGATGCGGCGGTGGCGGCGCATTCCCCGCCGTCGCGGCGGCCATCCCGGTGGCCCTGCTTTTCGGGGCGCCCCGGATCGGGCTGCCGGAGCTCGCCGTGACGGCCCAACTGCTGACGGTCGCGGCGTGGGCCCGGTGGATCGAGGAACGGAGCGGCGCGGCGTGGTGGGTGGCGCCCTGCGTCGCGGGCGCGGCCTGGGTCCAGGCGTGGTGGATGGAGCGCCCAAACGGCGCGCCCGGCCCGCGGCTCGCGGGCCTGGCGGGCGCCTGGATTTGTGCGTTCGCGGCGGCGCTGATTTCCATTGACTGGCTGCCGTTGCGGTTGCCCGAACCTGCGACGCTCTGGCTGCCGGGGTTGGCGGCCCTCGCGCTGCTTGCGCTCGGGATCGCCCTGCGCTCCGTCGCGATTGCGGCGACAGGCCAGATACTGGCATGGGCGGGCGTGCTTTGGTTCGGGTCGGCCATGGAGGGCGGGGGCGGCGCGCCGTTCCCCGCGCTGGCCGGGGTCGCGGTGCTCGCGCTCAACGCCGTCCTTCTCGGACGGCGCCTGCGGGCCGTCCCGCATGGCGACGAAGACCTCGGAAACGTCTTCGCGTTTGCCGCCGCTTGCTACCGGCTCGTGGCGAACCTCATGCTCATCGCCTGGGTGTTCGAGTATGTGCCGGCCGAATGGCGTCTGGCGGTGTTCCTGGGCGCGGGCGCGCTGTTCCTGGCCTGGGGCGCCCTGCGAAGGGACGCGGGACCGCTGTGGATGGCGGCGCTGCCGGCGATTGTGGGAATCGGAACCGTGTGGTTCGATTTCCGGTCCGAGCGCCCGTTTTTCTGGGCGGATTTCGCGGCGGTCCTGCTGCCCGCGTCCGTTCTCGCGGTGCAGCGGCGGTTGGCACCCGCGGCGCCCCTGCCCACGGGCGTACGCGCGGCAGTGCTGTGGGTGGCAAACGCGACGTTGTTCGTTTTGGTTACGCGCTGGTTTGCAGGCACGGCGTTTCCCCTGACCCTGGCCTGGGTGCTGCTGGCGCCGGCGCTGTTCGTGGCGGGCATCGCGTTCCGCGAACGGGCGCACCGGCTCTCCGGGCTCGCCGTGCTGGCCATTGCGGGATTGCGGGTGATGTTCGTGGACGCGTGGCAATTGGACGAGCTGCCGCGGATTCTGGTGTTCCTCACCGCCGGGGTGGTCGCACTGGGCCTCGGCTACGCCTACGCCCGGCACGGCGCGAAATTCCGCGACTGGCTGTGACCGGTGCGGGTCTCCGGATTTTGTCAGTCCCGCGGATTCAGCAGGTGCTCCGGGAGCACGCGCACAGGGTCCTTGTCCCATTCCAAAACGTTCACCGCCGTCCGCCACATTCCTTCGCCGCGTCCGCATTCAACCCATCCCGCGGGCGGAGGCCGATCCCGGCGTCCTGGCCCGCTTATGGCCGCGCCTTTGCGCCCACCGCCACGACCACCTGCCGCTGCCACCGCGGATCCCGGATCCACAGCCGGTCCGACTGAACCACCAGCGCGTGCAAACGCCCGTCCGCCGCAATCAGGTCAAACAGCGCGGATTTCGGATACGCCTTCGCCTCGAAGCCCAAGCCCACGTCGATCACGACCGGCGCCGGCGCCGGGGCTGTCACGTCAAACGCCGCCAGCCGCAGCCGCGCTTCGTCCTCCGCCGTGTCCACCCAGCCCACGTAGGCCCATTTGCCCGCCACAACCATGTGGCTCTGGTCAATCGCCGTCCAAAAGTCGTTGGCCGGCAGGCCGGGAAATCTCTCCGAAAGGTTGAAACGCCACCGCACCGCACCCTTCTCCGGATCGAAAACCGCAAGCTCCGCCGGTCCGGCGAGCGGAGACAGCTCCGGCGACCACATCCCAACCTCCGCGATTTTTTGAGCGTGTCCGCCCGCGCCTTTGCATCCAGGTCCTCCCACCGGTTGCCCCGATGCGTAAAGGTTTTCAGGACCGGCTCCGGGTCCTCCATCATCACCCGTTTGCGGTGCGCGGCGTAACCGGTGTAAAATACGAGCAACTCCCGCCCTTCCACCCGCGCCCGCGACAGTTTCGGCCACAGGTCCGCCCCCTTGCGGTTGGCGCCCACGCCGAGGCTGAAAGCCTTCGCTCCCTCCGCGGTTGCGTGGATGAGTTCGGCGCCCGATGCGCGGTCCGGTTTCCACGCGGCCCACAGCCCGCCCCCGCCATCCGCCAGCATCGCCTTGGGCCGGTGCAAGCCGTCGGTTTCATAATAGGATTGGCCGTGGGAATCGATATCGGCGTCCGGCTGGAACCGCGACGGAAAGAAATGCGCAAACAGCGGGCGAAGGATGAACGTTTCATGCGCGGCGGGGCCTTCCACGCCGCCATTGGGCCGCCGATCCTCCACGTTCAGATCATACGCCCACACGGCCAGCCCCTGGTCCATTTTCGGCAGCAGCCCCTTGGGCCGGCGCGTCCCCAACCGCTTGTCCCCATCCCGATCCTCCGATGGCCCGATGCAGAAGAGCCGCCCGCCGGAAATCAGGATTCCGTCATGCGTGAACGGGCGCAGGCGGTCGATGCCTTCCTCGGGCAAGCGCAAGTCCTTGGGCCACTCCACGAGCGCGCGCATGCCGGTGAGTTTGTGGAACAGGTAGGCGTCGCCCGCGACGTTGTGCCCCCAATCCGCCCCCTTGGTGGTGCCGAGGAACGGCCCGTCCGGGTCCATCACAAACCACGCCGACGTGTTGTAATGCGAGGACCCCTGCTTGCCATGCACCTTCGTCCAGCCCGCGTCATACCTCCCCTTTGCGTCCGCCGAGTCCATCTCGAATCCCGACAAGCCCCAGGCCCATGGCGCCAACCCGTCCGTCACCGGATCGGTCCCCTGCCCGGTCCCGATCACCGTCCGCAACGCCTGGCGCGTTTTTCCGAAGGCGTCCTCGTAGTCCGGGTGCTTCGCCGCCAGGCGTTCAAACGCCGGCACGCCAGGCTGGAACGCGCCCTCCTTGAACCCCGCGGCGTTGGCCATCGGGTCATAGGCGGTGTAGGCGGAGTTGTAGGCCCCCTGCCCGATGAATAGCATGCCCGTTTGCGGGTCCCACTGGATCGTCGCCATCCCCGTCACGGCGTCCATCGACATCGACACGCCAAAATACGGCCACAGATAGACCCGCGTGTTGCCGATATTGCTCCGCACTTGGACGCAATTCAGCGCCGCGCCCGAGGCCGCGTCGAGAATGGTGGCGTAATGGGACTCCGGGAAACCTTCCCCGTGGGCCGCCAGCACCGCGATCCGGCCATCGACCAGCGCGAGATTGTGGGAGCCGCGCGCGCCTGCAAAACTCATCTCGTTGTTGGGCTTTTCCTGGTCTCCGAACATGGCCGCCGGGAACGAACGGATCCAGAGGCGCCCGGCCGACGAGGGATCCACGTCGATGGCGGACGCGTTGGCACGGCCACCACCGCCGCGTGGCCCGGCCCAATTTTCTGCCTGCGCACCGCCGCTTCCGCATATTATCAATAATAGAAAAGCGTTTGCACCAATCATGCCCCGTATCTACACCCCGCCGAAACGCGGACAAGCGAATCCCCCGCCGCCCACGCCGCGTTCTGCGCGGGATTTCCGGATCCACAAGCGGACTGGCCGCGGGCCGTCACAGCGCGCGGGCAAAGGACTCAACGCCGGAGCAGGTCAGGGCTTGGCGGTGGAGGCGGCGCAGATGCTCCGGGTCGGAGATCGCCTGAATGGATTCACGCAAACCCGCGGGCACGGGTGGGAACCGGGTGTCCAGAACTTCCAAGATCGCAGCCCGAAGAGAGAGCGTCTGGCCCTCTTGCCGGCCCTTCTCCAAGCCCTTTTCCAGGCCCTTTTCCAGGCCCTTTTCCAGGCCCTCTTGAACGAGTCTTTCAGCGAGGCTCATAGCGGTGGTCTTTACGGTGGATTCGGACAGCGACTCAATTTTGCGCGTCAAAGCCGCGGTGTCAACATCGGCCCGGTCCAAAATGTAGCGGAAAGCCACAACAATCAGCTCCTCCGGAATTTGGGCAAGGAGGGTTTCATCCCAGACCTCTTCGCCCATAAGGGCGCCGAGGGTCTCAGCCTTGAGCAAGCGCAGGACCAAAACGCCGGACGGCGACCCTGCGATGGCATCAAAGGGCATGGCGGCGAGTTCGACGGGGCGAAAGGTGAAGTCCGGAACAAAGCGGAGCATGGCGGTCCTGGCGGCCGGCGGAATATCGTGCGGAATGTCCAGAAGCTCCACAAATTGCCCGGGCATGCGCCGGTCGGCGGCGCCGGATTGGAGGACAACCACCGGGAGGATGACCGGCAGGCGCTCGGACGGGGGTTCGGAACGGAGGTGCCGCTCCCAGATGCGGACCATGTACCGGAGCAGGGTAAGGGCGGTCCACCGTTTGGGTTCTCTCAGATGTTCAAGGAGCAGATAGACCAAGGCGCGGGGGCAATGTTCGGGGGTGCCATGCAACGGGACGCTGAAAAGGAGGTCGGTCTGGGCGCCAACCATGTGGGAATCGATAAAGGATCCGGGTTCGGGTTGGAGGGCGTCCCACGCGATTAGGGCGGCGATGCGCTCGGGAAGGTGTATCCGAAGGAATGCGGCGGCGTCGCCCGGATTTCCGAGCCCAAGCTTGAAGAGCTTATCGTGGGGTTGATGGAGATCGCCGCCCGACATTTCGGGAACAGCATCCCGTGGCGGGATGGGAATGCAAGGCCGGAGACGCCGCGGACGGGCGAGCCCGCCGCTTACGCCGCCGTGGCGGCCGGTCTGGAAACCAGCGCGCGGGCGCGGGCAAGGGCGTCGTCCAGGTGCGCGGCGACGTTTTCGTGGCCCAACGAATCGAGGAAGCCCGCCTGGGCCATCATAAAATACGGCTGCGTGTGCGGCGCGCTCAAGATGACGTGGCCGCCATGGTGCCGCATCCGGTCCACGGTCATCTCCAGCGAATGCAGGGCCGTGGCGTCCATGGCGGGCACCCGGTGCATGCGCAGGATCAAGACCTTCGGGGCCTGCCCCAACCCTTCGAGCACCCCCTCCATCTTTTCGGCCGCCCCAAAGAAAAAAGCCCCGTCAATTTGATAGATGAGCACGCCCCCGGGCACCTCCTTGCCGATGATGGAGTGCTGGGCGCCCTCCATCTCGTTGTCCTCGGTCACCTGGGTGATGCGGGTGGTTTCGGAGATGCGCTTGATGAAAAGCATCGCGGCCAGAATCATGCCGACCTCGACCGCCACGGTCAGGTCGAACACCACGGTCAGGCCGAACGTGGTCAGGAATACCGCCGCGTCGCTTTTCGGCATCCGCCGCAGCCGCGCGAACTCCTCCCACTCCCCCATGCTCCACGCCACCCGGACCAGCACCGCGCCCAGGCAGACGAGCGGCACGTGCCGCGCGAGGGGCGCCGCGGCCGCGATGATCCCCGCCAGCGTCAAGGCATGCACCATTCCCGACACCGGCGAGCGCCCGCCGTTCTCGATGTTGGCCACGGTCCGCGCGATCGCCCCGGTCGCAGGGATGCCGCCGAACAGGGGCGAAATGAGGTTCGCCGCGCCCTGGGCCACCAATTCGGTGTTCGCGTCATGCCGGTCGCCGGTCATCCCGTCGGCGACCACCGCCGAAAGCAACGACTCGATGGCGGCCAGGATGGCGATGGTCGTGGCGGGCGACACCAGGTGTTTGAGGGTCTCCCAAGACACCGCCGGCAGTTGCGGCGCCGGGAGTCCGGCCGGCACGCCGCCGAAGCGGGTACCGATGGTTTCCACCCCCGGAAGAAACCACGCCGCCGCGAGCGTGCCCAGCGCCATGACGATGATCGAGCCCGGCACCCGCTTGGATACAAAAACCGGCCAGGCGAAAATGGCCGCCACGGAAGCCAGGCCAAGGGCTATCGTGGCCGGGTCGGCGGTCGGCAGGCTGTTCCAAAGGGCCGGAACCTTGTGCAGGAACTCGGCGGGAACCACGTCCAACCGCAGCCCAAGGAGGTCGCGCACTTGGCTTAGGGCAATGAGCACGGCGATGCCCGTGGTGAAACCGGTGGTGACAGGGTAGGGAATGAATTTGATCAGCGTGCCCATGCCCGCCAAGCCCATGATCACGAGAATGACCCCGGCCATCATGGTGCAGATCAGGAGGTTCGCGTATCCGTATTCCTGGATCACCCCATAGACAATCACGACAAACGCGCCGGTCGGCCCGCCAATCTGGACGCGCGACCCGCCAAGGAGCGAGACGAGGAACCCCGCAAAAATCGCCGTGTAAATGCCCTGCTCGGGTTTGACCCCGGAAGCGATGCCGAAAGCCATCGCGAGCGGCAGGGCGATGACGCCCACAGTAAGGCCCGCCACAAGATCACCGAGAAATCGAGCCCACGAATAGTCCCTGGCCAGCTCCAGGATGCGGGGGCGGATGGGGAACGGTTTTTTCAAGGCGGACGCGAAGAGGAAGAGTGCACAGTCAAAGGGAACCGCGGCGGACTGTCCAGATCGAATCCTCTCCGGTCCATGCCGCGATCTCTCGGGACATTCCGAGGGTTGCGCCCCAAATGAAAAGGCACCCGGATTGGGGGTGCCTTTCCTTCTTTTCTCGGTCTGGCGCCGCTCTTCTTCCGATGCCCCTCGCGGCAGCCGCCTTCCCGGCGTCCGCCACCACGAAGTGCCTTT